>JAKPCM010000007.1 GCA_029553255.1 Caldisericota bacterium
TATGTCCACTTAAAAGGTGATGGATTTATTGGGTTCATAAAAACCAATTCAATTGAAAGCTTAACTATTGAAGAAAAAGAGGAGGAATTGAACTGATGGAAAAACTAACAATTTTATTTGAAGAGTTGAAAAGGGAGGTTAATTTATTTGAAGGATACCCATTTAATTTATCTAATCCTATCAAAAGTTTTTGATGAGTATGATGAGGCAAAACTTATGAAAAAGATAATAAGTTTATCAAGGAAAAAGGATGAGAAGATAAAAGAATTTCTATCAAGAATAAAAATGGAGGAAGAGAATGAGCATAAGTAGTTTGATAAAAGGAGAGGTTAGAGTCAAGAATAAAAATGGAGGAAGAAAATGAGCAAAAGTAGTTTGATAAGAGGAGAGGTTAGAGTCAAGAATAAAAATGGAGGAAGAGAATGAGCATAAGTAGCTTGATAAGAGAAGAGGTTAGAGAACTCTCTTTAGAGGGAAGAGATATAAACATTAGGAGTTTAGCGAGAAAATATAAATGTTCACCATCACTTGTTGTTAAAAATGTTTACAAGGTAGAAAAAGAGGAAAACTATAAGCACATAACTAAATTTGGAGTAAAAGGAAAAGTTAATCTTGTTATCATAAATTTTGATGAAGAGAGAGAAAAAGATTTATCTCTAAACTCCCATTTTGATTGTTTACCCCATTTAACTAAAAACTCCCATTCTGAATGTTCACCCATTTTAACTCAAAAAACTCCCTTTGAATCTTTACCCCATTTAAAGGAAAACTCCCCTTTTGATTGTTCACCCCATTCAAAGCAAAACTCCCATTCTAAATGTTTACCCCATTTAAAGGAAACCTCCCATTCTGAATCTCCACCCCATTTAAAAGAAACCCCTCCTTTTGATTGTTCACCCCATTTAAAGGAAACCCCTCCTTTTGATTGTTCACCCCATTCAAAGCAAAACAATCATTTTGATTGTTCACCCATATTAACGCAAAACTCCCATTTAACTCAAGACCCTAATTCTGAATACGCTCTCTTCAATGTTCACCAAAATTTAAAAGAAAAAGAAAAGGTTTCTTATAATCTTCTAAAAGAAAAAGAACATGAAAAATTTATAAATAAATTTTTATCAATTTCTCAAATTGATAGTTTAACTTCTTTAAATAAATATGAAAAAGAAATTTTAAAAACATACATAAAATATGGTGGGAAATTGAAAGAGAGTGAAATAAAATTTGGAAAAGAGATTCTATTTTATGCAACACCAAAGCAATTTGAAGCAATTTTACTAAAGGTTATTAGAGATAAAAAGGGTGAAACTCCAAGAATTTCTTATATATGTGAAGTTGTAAAAAGGTTTAACTTGAAGAGTAGAAAAAAGAAAGTTGTTCCAAAACTATTTGAAAAAGTAAAAACTTTTAATAAATCCAATGTCTCTGAAAAAAATAAATCAAATGTCACTGAAAAATCTTTTGATAAAGAGTTAACTTCAACTTTTTCCTATTTAGGTTTAACTGGGGAAGATGCTTTAAAAGCTTTTTTTGGAGAGAGTTTCAAAAAAGAAAACTTTGTTGGAGTTTTAAATGGATGAGATTAAAAACATAATAAACGAGATAATGGATGATATAAGGAAAAGAAGAGAGAGCATAAAAGAGATACCAGGGATTCCTGAAAGGTGCATAAATTGTTTTGATGGTGAATTTTTAATTCAAAACCTCCCTTTTACCTGTGAGTTCTTTAGTGAGTTTAGTTGTCCAATTTTTAAGGAAGAGATAAAAGAAAATATAGGAAAGATATTTTTAAACACTTCAATTGATAAGGTTGAAGAAAGTGCAAGGGCGATTCTTTTATCATATCTATCAAACATAAAAAAGATGGTAAGGGAAGGAAGGGGTTTAAACATTCTTGGTCCTATTGGTGTAGGAAAAACAAGTATAATTGTTCTCATAATTCAAAAAATCTTTAAGGAAAGATACTCTTTTAGGTATTTTCACATAAAAAGTTTTTTAGATTCACAAATTGAAAACATAAATTTCAACGCCTTTTCTTTTCTCTTTATTGATGATTTAGGCTCAGAATATTTAAACGAAAAAAACTCATCCTTTATCAATTATGTCATTGATTTGAGGTATAGGTTTATGCTTCCAACAATCATCACTTCAAATTTGAGTGAAAGAGATTTGAGGGGAAGATATCCAAGAGCAATGGATAGGTTGTTTAATAGGAACATAAAAATAAATTTGGAAGGAGCTTCAAGGAGGTCAAGAATAAAGAATGATTAATAAAAACTTAATTGATGAGTTTCAAGGAGGTCAAGAATAAAAAATGATTTCTAACTTCAAGGAGGCTAAGAAAAAAATGATTTCTAACTTCAAGGAGGTCAAGAATAAAGAATGATTTCTAACTTCAAGGAGGTTAAGAACAAAGAATGATTTCTAATTTCAAGGAGGCTAAGAATAAAAAATGATTTCTAAGAATTTGATTGAGGTATATTTTATTGTGATTCACCATTCTGGTGTTTTAAATAGTGAAAAGGATCCTACAAGCATAAATCAGTGGAAGTCAATTTTAAAAAATCATAAGAAAGAGTTTGGTAAAAAATATCCATGGAGTATCTCCCCATACCATTTTGGAATAGGAAAAAAGGGAGATATTTTCACTGGTCAAGATGAAAACTTTTTCTGTATTCATGCAGGAGAAGATTATTACAATTTCAGAAGTTTAGCAGTTTCATTTCTTGGAAATTTTAACATTGAAACTATGAATGACAATCAGTTAAATTCTGGAATAGATTTGGTTAAGGATTTAATGGAAAAATATAAAATTCCTTTGGAAAGAGTTTTAAGGCATAAGGACATAGTTCCAACTGATTGTCCTGGAAAAAACTTTCCATGGGAAAGGTTTTCAAATAAATTAGTTGATATTCCTCAATACAAATACGATTCAATTGAATTTGCATACAAGTTAGGCTGGATAAAAAATCTCCATAGCCCTGATGAACCTCTTGATTTTGGAACTTTTCTTACTATTCTAAAAAATTTTTATGAGGTGATCAAGAATGGATATTAGTG
This sequence comes from Caldisericota bacterium, assembly GCA_029553255.1. Taxonomy (GTDB): domain Bacteria; phylum Caldisericota; class Caldisericia; order B22-G15; family B22-G15; genus JAAYUH01. Next base: position 3,061 of record JAKPCM010000007.1, read on the forward strand.
AGGTTAAGAAATTTAATGGTAAAGTCGTTATGATAACAAAGTTTGATGGTGAAGTAATAGAGGGATACATTAGAGATATCTTTTCAAATGGAGATTTGAGATTCTGGTTTAAAGGTGGAGGAACTTCTTACATTCCAGCAAAAGATATTAAAGAGATTGAGGTAAATAAAAATGAAGATTAGTGAGGTTATTTTTTATGAGGTGATTAAGATGAGATTAGATGTGGTAATTTTTTATGAGGTGATTAAGGATTATTAAAAGTATATTAATTAGAAACTTTTATATCACCACAAAGGATATCTTAAATATCGAGGTGATTAGGGATTATTAAAAGTATTGCAATTATTACTCTTTTATATCTAATTCCAATCATTATTGTATGGTTCATCAAAAGAAAGATTAAAGAGATTGATAAGGGTGAAGCAATGCATATCATAGATAGAGAGAATATAGACGATGAAGATTAATAGTTTATTTGAGGAAGAAGTTAATTTGGGGTCAGGCCTAAATTTATCATTTTATGTTAATTTGTGGTCAGTCCCTTTTTTATCATTTTTATTTTCCATTGAAAGGAGAGTGATTTTTTGAACCTAAGGAATTTAAAGGTTGTTGAGTTAAAGGATAATGACAACTTTATTGCAAAGGATGAGGCAAATGATGAGTTTGTTGTTTTTAAAGGTCAAGAAGTAAAGAGTTTTAAAAATCTTCTCGATGCAAAAGATTATTTAAAAGGAAGGTGAAGAATTTGTTTTTAAATCTTTTTAAACAAAACAATATTTTAAAGGAAGGTGAAACTATGGAGAATGAAAAAAGATTTGAAGCAATTGAAAAACTACTAAAGAGTTATGAGATGCTCAATTCTGCACTTGAGAATAGAGTTAGGATTCTTGAATATCAGATAAGGAAATTAAAAGAAGATTTAGCCACATCAAAAAAAGATAACAACCTAAAGAGTGATTAAAGAGGTGAGATATCTTGGTAACCCAGAATGGTTAAATAAAGAGGTGAGATATCT
>JAKPCM010000028.1 GCA_029553255.1 Caldisericota bacterium
TAGTGATATTGTTAAAATGATAAATGGAACGGTCAAGCATAAAATTTTAGAAGAGTTTCTAATAAAAGATGGCTGGCAAATAGAAATAAAAAAAGAATTTCCCTATGAAGATATTGTCTTTGTTGGCAAGGTTGACGCCATCAATGACAAAGAAATTTTAGAAATCAAAACATCTGACAAGATAATACCAGTTGGAAAAGATTGGCAAAAATTACAACTTAAAGTTTATCTGACAATGTTTGAAAGAGAAAGCGGGTACTTGGTCCAACCGGTTTATACCAATGAAAAAATTTATCTTAAAAAAATTGACGAAATAAAAAGAGATGACGAATATGTTTTTAATGTGTTTAAAAAAGTAAAAGAGTTTCATAATCAATTATTAAACTATGGAAAAATTTCTTAAAAAATATTTCCCACATTCATTTATTGACGAAATTAAAAATAATCTCTATTTAATCATTTTGCCATCTTATTATTGGAAATATGACGATTTAGATGTTCAAATCAATTTAATGTTGCTTTATATTGCTAAAAATAAAAATTTCAGGCAATACGATTTTAATAATGACGAGCATTTAAAAATTATAAAAAACAAATTAAAGTCATTAAATATTCCTCATTGTAAAAATGCCGTAATTATGATTGGCATAAGGGTCGGTGAGGAATTTTATATTTTTAAAAAAGAGGAACTATGAAGTATATTGAGAAATCAGTAGATGACGATGTGGCGTATTTAGTCCCAATATCAGACCTACACATCGGTGATAAAAGTTTTTCAAAAAACGGGCGAAGAAAACTTAATGGCTATATCAATTGGGTCAAGGAAAGAGATAATGCTTTTGTTTTTCTCGGGGGTGATATATTTAATGTGGCAGGCAGGCAAACCTTAACATCACCATTTGATAGCAGTTCTGATGAATACGAACTGGCTATTGATTTATTTGAACCAATTAAAGATAAAATAATCGGAGCAATAGAAGGTAATCACGAATTTAGAATGATAGATGAATTTGGATATTCGCCAACCTCTTTATTATGCAAACATTTTAATATTGTTTATGCCCGCTGGTCTGCTATTATCAGATTTAAAGTTGGGAAAAGAAAAGATTCTGACAATAGATATAGGCAAAATTATTTTGTTTATTATCATCATCTCGCTGGTGGCGGCAGAAGGACGGGAAGCAAAATAAATAAATTAGAAGATTTGCGTGAAATTGTTGAGGGTATGGATGTTTATATCGGTGGACATACCCATCAATTATCGGCTCATCCAAAAGAAATATTCTATCCATCAATACAAGGAAAAAGGTTTGAAAGACGAAGGATTTGGTTTGTAAATTCAGGCAGTTATTATGATTGGGGCGACAATTATTCCGAGCAAAAAATGTATTCCCCGCCAAAGTTAGGCTCTCCCCGGATAAGATTTGATGGCAAAAAGCACGATGTCCATATTTCTTTATAAAACAAAACTATGGAACAAAATGAATTAATAAAAAAATAGAAAAAATAAGGAAAACAATAAAAGAAGATTTAGATTATTGTAAAAAACAAAATGGCTTGCCATATTGCAAAAATTGCGGTCTCTCTTTTGATGATTTGAGCGAATTAGAAGAAATAGAAAAAGAGTTAAAATTAATGAATAAAAAACTATGAAACAAAAATCTAAAAGGTCGTTAAATAATTAAAAAAATGAAAATAAAAATTATACCAGAAAAAATTTGGAGCAAAGACATTGATATTAAGGGCAAACCAATTACTAAATGGTTTGTAAAGTTTGAAGATAAGATTTTCTCCAGTTTTCAAAA
>JAKPCM010000042.1 GCA_029553255.1 Caldisericota bacterium
AAAAAGAGTCAAGTGAAAGAAAAAAAATCATTTTAGATAATTTTTAAGATAAACAGTATTGAAAAATTATTATTTGACTTTAATTTGCATTTATAAAAATATCTTCATTAATGATGATTTTTTCCAATATGTTATGATTTAAATTTATGGTCAAGGAGGTTGAAAAAAATTTAATAATTTAGTAAAATTTTAACAATAAAATAATCTAATTTTATATGGAGGTTAGGAAATGGAGTTAAAAAATGCAAAAATACTTGGAGGTATTGGTACTTTACTCCCTTTCATTTCTATTATTTTTCTCTTCTTTTTACCACTACTTGGTTTGATAGTTAGTTTAGTAGGTTTTATATTGGTACTAATTGCCTTAAAAATAATCTCAGATGTTGTTAATGAAAATAGAATTTTCTCTTTCTATATTTTTTCAATTTGTTTAAATATAATCGGTATTATATTGCTATTTTTTGGTGGTGTATTTTCAATTATAGGAGGTTCTATTTCATCTATTTTCTCAATTTTTCAAGGAGGATTAAATATTTTTAGTTTATTCAGTGGTGTTCTATTGGTGGTTATATTTTCATGGATCATATTCTGTGTCGCAAGTTATTTTATCAAGTTATCTTTTGATAAAATAAGTGAAATGATTAATGAAAAATACTTTAAAACTGCGGGCTTATTAATTTTTATAGGTTCAATACTAACTATTGCTTTTGGAATTGGAGCAATAATTAGCCTTGTTGGAATGATTTTTCAAGCTATTGCCTTTTTCTCTCTTCCTGAGGAATCATATGTAAGAGAATATTCACCAATACCACAACCAATTATCAGTAATAGTGGTATAAAAGAATCACTACCAACACAAAGGAAATATGGTGAATTCCATATATACCTTGATAATAAATTTGTAAATTCCTATCCAGTGAATTCCAATAAATCAATTATTGGAAGAGAAGGAGATATTAAAACCCCAGAAAGTGATATTTATGTCAGTAGAAAACAGCTTGAGGTTTTATTTGATAAAAATAATAAAATTTTTTATTTATATCTTCTACCTTCTAAAAATCCAGTTTATATTAATGAAAAAAGGTTTGGAGAAGTTGTAAACTCACCATACATATTAAGAGATGGTGATAAAATAAAAATTGGTGCAAGAACAACCCTGATTTTTAAAAAATTTATTTAGGAGTTTAAAAATGAAAAGATTTGTTATTATTTTAATTTCATTGGTTATTTTATTAAATTTAAGTTTTTTGTCTTATGCTAATTCTCAAGCGCCTCCAAATGTTGTTGTCGATAACTATCAAGTATCAATTGGTGATATAGATTATAAATTTTTTCCTAATATTAAGTTAATTGTTTCTATCATTGATAAAGATGGGAAACCTGTCACTAATTTAACAAAAAAAGATTTTTCAATTTATGAAAACAATGAAAAAAGAAAAATAACCAGGGTGAATTTTTTAGGTTCAAAACCCAAACCTCTTTCAGTTCTTCTTGTTTTAGATAGAAGTTCAAGTATGGTCAATGAGCCAATTAAAAAACTGAAGGAAGCGGCAAATTATTTTGTTGATTTGATACCAAATGAATGGAAGGTCGGAGTCATTTCATTCGGTACAAATGTAACATATGATGTAGGTTTTACAAGTGATAAAAATTTAATCAAAGAGAAAATAAATTCAATTCAATCAGGAGGAAATACTCCTTTATATAAAACAATAATAAATTCAATTGATTACATTAAAAATGATATAAATAGAGGTGCAATCATATTATTCACTGATGGTGTTAATGATGAACAAATTGCATCAGCAACAAAAGAAGACGCAATAAATGCAGCAAATAATTCAATTGTTCCTATATATACAATAGGATATGTGAGTGAAGAACATTATAAACAGATTGGTGGCATTGATGAGCCATTCTTAAAACAGATATCAGATATAACAAGAGGAAGGTTTTATAAGCTGCCTTCATTTAATGAAATAAAAGAAATTTATGAATCTATATCGAAAATTTTATCGAGTCAATATGAAATTTTTTATGTTAGTAAATTGCCTTTAGATTATAAAGATAAAATAAGCACTGAAATAGTATATAAAAATCCAACAACCAGTGAATTGATAGGAGGTAATAAAACTTTTTATATATCATTAATTAATAAAGGAGGCAACATGGGAGTAACAATTGAAGAATTTTTAAAAGAGTTGGGTATCTCATGGGTATTAAGTTTAAGCTGGTGGTTCAGTTGGGGAGTGATTATTGGTTTAGTTATCATTTTGGGATCGATGTTTTTAGTTATTTTTGACATTCTAAAAAGGGGCGAAAAACAAAAATTATGGCTACACTTAATTCTCTTTATAATTTACTCCATATTTCCAATTATCTTCTTAATTTTTAGATTTAATTTAGGTTTTGCTTCAAATTTAGGATTGTATCTTTTTATATTAATAGCGAGTTTAATCGCTCCAATTATTGCTGTACTTCATCTTATCTTTTATTTTACAATTGGAAAAAAGGAGGTAAGTTCTTTTATGTACGAAAAAATTGGAGAGGAAACTGAAACAGCAGCAATTCAAAGCCAAACAGGTGAAACTACAGAAACATTGGAGGGTTTAGCTGGCGAAGAATTAGCAGTAGATAAAACTATATCAATAAAGAAGAAAAAATTACCAGCAATAGCATGGCTTGTTATGATGGAAGGGGAAAGAGAAGGTGAAGATTTTAGAATAACAAAAGAGGAATTTAAAATTGGAAGAGATCCAAGCCTTAAATGTGATCTTGTTCTTAAAGATCCAACAGTAAGTAAAGAACATGCAAAAATAAAATTGCAAGATGATGGTAAAATTTATATTTATGATTTAGGTTCAGAAAACGGAACAATAGTTAATGATGAGGAAATAAAGGGTCCAAAAGAGTTAAAAGATGATGATATTATAATAATGGGTAAAACTAAATTTTTATTTAAATTAGCACAAGTTAATAAAGGTAAAAATGAAAAATAGGGTTCAAGGTTCATAGAATGAGAAAAGTTATTAAATATTTTATTTTTATAACTATTTTATTTACATTTTGTGTACAAATCTCTTTTGGTTTAGGAAAACTATCTATTGAACAAATTAATTTGGATAAGTATGAAAAAGAAAATATAATAGAAGTTATCGCTTCTGTCTATAATGATAATGGGATTCCTATAAAAAATTTAAATAATGAAAATTTCAATCTTAAGGTTTTAACTATGAATTATGTTGAAAATATAAATAATTTCAGTGTAAATCGAATTTTATCAGAATCTGAACCATTATATCTATCAATTTTAATTGATTGCTCAGAGAGTGTTTTAAAAAATGATAGTTTCACAAAAATTAAGAAAGCATCTATTGAGTTTATAAAAAATTGTAGAGATGTTGATAAAATAATGTTGATAACTTTTTCTGATGAAGTAAATATCCTCACTGATTTCACTAATGATAAAGAGAGTTTAATTCAAAAAATCAATGATATTAATATTGGTGAATACACCAAATTATATGATGCACTAAACATCTCATTGGAAAAGTTAAAAGATATTTCTTCTCCAAGAAAAACAATTATATTACTTTCTGATGGTAAAGATTCAAAGGAGTTGGGTTATAAAATTGGTAGTAATTCTACTTCTAATGATGTATTGAGAAAATCTGAGCTATATAATGTCTCGATTTATGCAATTGGATTTACAGATTTTGATTATACATTTTTAGATAGAATAACTAAACTCACAAATGGTCAATTATTTGTTTCAGAAGATACATCAAATCTAAATTTAATTTATAGTAAAATCTACGAAGCCTTAAAAGATCAATACTTAATCGAATTTGTAGATCCAAAACCTTCAAATGGTAAAGAACTTAAAAAATTGATACTTGAAGTAAAAGTTGATAATGACAGTGCAATAACTGAAAAAAATTTTGTTGTTAATAAACCAAAAGAGAGACCCGTTGTAAATAAAATAGTAATTTACTATTTTTTGCCAATAGTAATTTTAATAATAGTTTTTCTTTTTTACATCTTAAAAAGAAGGAGTTCGGTGAATAAAAAGTCTAAATTAATAAAGAAAAATTAGTGGAATGGCTTTACTTTTTGTTATTGTAATAATTCTGTTTATAGGTTTTTTAATATACATTTTAACAGATTGGGGTTATATACCACCTATATTCGTTGATTCAATAAAGAATATCTTTGAGAAAAAAGAGGCCCAAAAAGAATATATTCCAAAATTAATTATGTTAGATTTAAATGGTAGACCAGTCAAAGTTTTCCCATTAACAAATGAAATTAACAAAATTGGTAGAGGATTGAATAATTCTATAATTTTAAGTAACAATTTTGTTTCGAGAGAGCATGCAATGATAAAATTTTCAAGAAATGGTTTACTTATAGCTGATTTAGGGAGTAGAAATGGTACATTCTTAAACGGAGTCAGGTTAAGAAAGGGAATTTTTGCGACTCTGAATCAAGGTGATATTGTAAAATTAGGAAATGTAAATCTTAAAATAGATTTTCAAAAAGTATCAAATTTAGAAATAAAAGATAAAAAGATTGAAAAAGAAACTCCCAAACCACAACCTGTTATAACACCAAAAGGATTTTTAAATTTAACTAAAACCAGTTTAAGAATAAATAGAAAAATTGGTGAAGGTGGTATGGCAGAGGTTTATGAAGCAAAAGTATTATTTGAAAACAGAGAAGGTGCTATTGCTTTAAAAGTTTTAAAAAGAGCACTCCATGGTGAAGCTGATATAAAAGAAAGGTTTGAAAGAGAGATTAAAATAAATTCAATTTTAGATCACCCATACATAGTTAAGTATCTCGGCTTTGGTGTTTTTAATTCTCAGATTAACGGATTTCCTAAACTAAATGGACTTTTATGTTTTGCAATGGAGTTAATAAGATCGAACACTTTAAGATATTATATAAAAAGCTTAAATATAAAACAGAGTATCGCAATTGTAATTATGTTAAGCGAAGCTCTTTCATATGCTCATAAGAAAGGAATTATACATAGAGATATTAAACCTGATAATATTTTTTTACTTAAAGATGGCAAAATAAAGGTTTCTGATTTTGGTATTGCTAAAATTAAAGATTTTGCAAGTACAATATCGTTAGGAATGGCAATTTTAGGAACACCAGCATATATGTCGCCAGAACTTGCTATGGGGTTAGATGATATTGATGAGAGAAGTGATATATATTCTATGGGTGTTATTTTTTATGAGATGGTAACAAAAAGAAAGCCTTTTGAGGGAAATTTTATGACATTAATTTATAAACATGCAAATGAAAAACCAGTTAACCCAATAGAAATAAATAGTAATATACCTCAAAAATTGAATGATATTATAATGAAAATGTTAGAAAAAGATAAAAACAGGAGGTTTCAAAGTACAGATGAAATTAGAAAAGAATTATTAAATATATTTAGGGAGGTTTAAATGATTAAATTAACATTTTATTCAAAAGACAAAAAAAGAATTTTTGGTACAAGGGAGGTGAAAATACCTCCAAATGGGTTAGTTATTGGAAGAGGTAAAAATTGTAATATACAAGTTGAAGATCCAACAGTATCAAGACAACATGCTGTTATCTATTTCAAAAACAATAACTATTATATTAAAGATTTAAAATCAGAAAATGGTACTTTTGTAAATGATAAAAAGGTTGATGAAACTATATTAAAACCAAATGATGTAATAGGAATTGGTAAATATTTAGTTGAATTTACTATTTTATCTCCAGAGACCGTAGGTGTATCCCCATCAATCCTCTATCCAATTATTGCAATCTTTGGTGTTTTGGCTATTCTTTTGATAGTGTTTTTTGCAAAGCCTACATCAACCTTAACTGGTCTTCTCAAAATAGATTCAGACCCACAAGGTGCAGAGGTTTTGATAAACAATGAGAAAAAGGGTATAACCCCAATCTCTATTCCACTAAAAGAGGGTAGTTATGAAATAGTAGTAAAAAAAGATAGTTATGAAGATTTTGAGAAAAAAGATATAAATATAGAGAAAAATAAAACATTAGATCTTGGAGTTATAAAATTAACCCCTCTACCCTCTTATGCAACTCTCGAAGTAGAGACTACACCCACTAATGCAAAACTCTATATTAATGGAGAAGAGAAAGGTTTAACTCCATATACAGTAGATAAACTTAAACCTGGTGAATATGAGATAAAGATAACAAAGAGTGGTTATGAAGATTATAAAGATAAGATAACTCTAAAAGATAATGAAAATAAAACAATGAAAATCCTACTAAGTAAAATATCAGTAACTCCAACCCCTACAACATCATATGGTTCTCTCTCACTTGATTCAGATCCATCTGGTGCAGATGTATATGTTGATAATAAAAAAATTGGTAAAACTCCTATTAACTCATATAAATTAGAAGTAGGTACATATACTCTCAAAATCTCTTTAACTGGCTATAATGACTATATATCTAAAGTTACTATCTCTTCTAATTCAACTAAGAATTTAGGTAAAATTAAATTACTAGCTAAAGGGTATGGTCGAGTAATATTTGATTTAGGTGAAAATTTTGCAGATGTTGTGTTTCATATTTCTGATTCTAATAATAAAGAAAGAAAATTTAAAGATAAATTAGATAATAAGGGTAAATTTGAGCCAATAGATATAGAAGTAGGTAATTATTCATATGATTTAGAGACAAAAGAGAAAATAACTGGTATATTTGAGATAAAAGAAGGTTTTATAACAATTATTAAAAATACAAGCGAAGAACCAACAAAAATTCCTTATTATAATTATAAGCCATGAATGAATTTAAGACTATAAAATTCAGATATAAAATTGTTGATAAGGTAGGAATAGGAGGAAGTTCGACTGTCTATCTCGCAAGAGATATAAAGACAAATGAAATTGTTGCTATAAAAATTCTTCATCCAAATTTTGCTCAAGATAAAAAGTTTGTTCAAAGATTTATTAGAGAAATAAATATTATAATGAATTTGAAACATCCTAATATCTTAAAACTCTATGATTATGGTTTCATTGATGATACACCTTATTTTGTCACAGAATACATTCAAGGAAAAACTCTTAAAGAAATTTTAAAAGAAAAGGGCAGATTATCAGTAGATGAGGCAAAAAAGATAATTTTAGATGTCTTAAATGTTTTATCTTATGTACATAAAAAAGGTATAGTTGCACATAGAGATATAAAACCAGGAAACATAATGATAGACAAAGAGGGTAATGTAAAATTGATGGATTTTGGAATTGCAAAAATCGAAGGATCTTCTTTAACACAAGACACATCATTTTATACTCCATTGTATGCTTCACCAGAGCAAATTAAAGGAGAAAGAGTTGATATAAGAAGCGATATTTATTCTTTGGGTGCAACTTTTTATGAAATGATAGTTGGAAAACCACCATTCACAGGAAAATCTTCACTAAACATAATAACAAAACACCTTCAGGAAAAACCA
>JAKPCM010000075.1 GCA_029553255.1 Caldisericota bacterium
AGCTTCTGATTATGATATTTTTCTTAATAAATTATACGCAGCTGGTAGAAGAATTGAGAATAAAGATGCATTTGATTTTGCTTTTTTATATCAAAAATATAAATGGAATAAAAACAAAATAAAAAAAGATTTTGAAAAAAAATTTTTAAATCAAAGTTTTGAAATATATTTAGGTGCGATATTTTCAATTGAAGATTATAAAGGTCTTGATAAAAATACAATTCAAATTATTGAAAAGATAAAGAGAAATTGGATAAAATAAATTATCGCCCCTCTACAATTCATTTAAAGAAAATATAAAAAAGTTTCTAAATTATTTTTCAGTAAAATATTCCAAAAAAATAAGTTAATACATAATACTTCTTATAGGTCTATATTTTAAAGCGATTCTTTTGTAAACTAATTATTTGAAGTGTAAACAATTTTTTATAGTTTCTAAAATATATGCATTATCAAGAAGATTAAAGTTTATATCACCATTTTTTATATCAAAAACTCCGGGATTACTTAAAGGTAGAATTGATATATATATATCTTCATAAAGGGCTCTATCAATTATCTTTTTTATATCTTCACCTAAATTAATATAATCTTCTCTTTCAATATCTATATCATTTATTATTATATCTATATCAATTTCACTATTTTCATCTGGTTCTCCAAAGATAACTGAATTAGATAATCCAATAAGGAGTTTAGAAATAAGATAAGGATAATTAAGTTGGGAAATGGGAGGAGATGATAATTTATAAAATTTTCTACTTCTTTTTTTAGTTTTTCTCTTTTTTTATTTATTAACAGATTCTTCTTATTGATGAATAAATTATTTTTTATTTTATAAAATGTTTTTATCTTAGTCAGGTGAGTAAATATTTTGTTTATTTAGAAATAATTGTCTAAAATTTTAACCATCTTATAGAAAGAAAAATTTTTTTCACCAATTTTTAAATTCAAATCTTTTTCTTTTTTAAAACCAAAATTTTCATAAACTTTTATTGCATTTTTATTTTCTTTTTCAACTTCAAGAACTAATTTTTTTAATTTTCTATTTTGTGCAGTCTCTTCACTAAAAGTAAGGAGTTTTGTGCCTAAACCCATTCCTCTAAAAGATGGATAAGTAGCAATATTACTTATATAATAATCACCTTTATCTAATTTTTCTAAAACGAAAAAAGATTTTAAAAGATTAGGAAAAATTTTCAAAAAATCAATTTTCATAATTTTTAAAAGAAGATTTCCAGTATTCAACTCTACTTTTCTTTTATCGTCATATGAATAAGATAACAACATTCCACAAATTTTATTTCGGAATTCAATAAAATTTGTGAATTCATAACTAAATTGATTTTCTTTTTCTCTATAAAGATTTTTTAAAATATCTTTCACATTTTTCCCAAAAATTGAGAGAAAAATTTCTTCTCCAGTAAAAAGAATTAAATTTATAAAATCTTCATAAAAACTTTCATTTCCTTTTATTATTTTTATATCATCCATCAATCTAATTATATATGATATAATTTTTATTGGGTATGCTAAGTGGGGAGATAGCGGTGCCCTGTAACCCACAACCCGCTTAGTGGGACTGAATTCCTTCTGAAGGTATGTTCTTTTTCAGAAGGTCTTTAATCAGGAAAGATGAAGGAAGGAAACCAGGAAATCTTAGAGTTACAAACCCCGTCAGGTCCGGAAGGAAGCAGCGGTAAGTAACTTTTAAGATGTTCCCTGGTAAATCTTTCTGGATTTTCTGGTTAAAGAAGACCTGAGGAAGAATATATCGTAGGAAGGTGCATACCCATTTTAATTTATGGCTTATAAATAATTGTAATCTTCTTTAAATCTCCATCCCAGAGAACTTCAGCTCCAAAACTCTCAGCAATAAATCTTAAAGGAACAAATGTCCTACCATTAACAATTATTGGAGGAACATCTAATGTAACTTTGTTGTTATTAACAACAGCAATTTTATTGTTTATCTGTAAAATTATTTTTATATTTTTTGCGTCAAGAGTTATTCTAATAGTTTGGGTAGTCGCATCCCAATCAACTAAAGCACCAAAAGTTTCTGCTATAAACCTAATTGGAACAAGAGTTCTACCATCTTTAATAAATGGTGGAGCATCAATCTCTTTAGATACTCCGTTGATAGATGCTGTTTTTTTACCAATAAAAAGTTCAATTATAATTTCAGTAACCTCTTTTGTATATTTCACTTTTCTAATGACTTCTTTACTATTACCTGCACTATCAATGGCTTTAACTTTAATACTATTTTCACCAAAAGTTAAATTCATAACTTTAGCAAAAAATCCACTACTTGAAACTAAAACTTCTTGTTCATTTATTTTAACAGATGCATCAGGGTTGGTTTTACCTTTAACTAAAATTGTATCTTTGTCAGTTATAAAATTATCAGGAATGTCTACAACTAACAAAAGAGCATCTTCAATCCCCTTTATTGTTGTATCATAAGTTAAATAATAATTTGGGGCATCATCATTTGGATAATAATCAAACTCTTTTTGACTTAACCATGAACCAATTCCAACCCAATAATTAAAAATTTTCGGATCTCCAATTAAAATTTTTGGAAGAGTAATCTCAATTGTATTTGAATTATTTTCAAGTTTATATTGTGGAAGAGTTTCTAAGACATACCATCCATCCTCTTCCCAAATCCACAACTCTGATACCAACTTATTATCGAGTGTACTAAAACCTACATTTATTAGAAAATCTTCACCCATACCAGGAGTTGTTTGTCCAGTTGAAGAGTTTTGATCAGCATCTATATTTATTTGTACAAATATCTTTTCATTTAAAGCGTCTTTCCAACTTCTGTATGATTCAACTTTAAATGAAATATTTGCCTCATCATGCATACAATAGGTTGATTCCAAATCATAAATATATCCTTCATCGAAATCATCAAATTGTTTTACCCATCCTCTTTTACCAACAATTGAATAATTTAGAAAATACCTATCATCTGGAACAATATCAACAATCGGAAATGTAGATGGGTCATCTGTAGAACCAATCCAATAATTTATATTTTTTGGATTTCCAATTTTTGATAATGGTACAGTCACAGTTACATAATCACTGTTTTGTTTTATATAAAAATCTTTAATCTCTTCTTTAATTTCCCACTTTGTCTCATTCCAGATTAATATAAAAGAGGCTGTTTTGTTTCCATATCCACCAATATAAATTGAGTAATCCTCTCCAGAACCTCCATAAGGGTAAACAGGAATACCTGTTGTTTGATTATTATCTACATCCATTCTTATAATAAAAGCTATTTTCAATATATCATTTATTTTTTCATATGTTTCAATCTTGAAAGATAGATTGTTTCCATCAGATAAAATGTAAACTTTACTTATATCTACAGTTTTAAAATATCCTTTAGGTGAAATAAACTGCAAATTATAATCACGTAATATCTCCTTTTGTATTTCAAATTCAAAAACAAAATCGCTACTTAAATTATTTCCATTAATATCATAGATATTTTTAGTAACAGTAACTTGATAAATAGCACCACTCTCAAGAACTGTTTTTGGAATGAATTTTAATATAAAATTTTTATTATCATAAGAAATCTCTCCATCGATTAATCTTGTTCCTTTTTTTACAAAAAAATTATTCTTTGTAATTGTAGATTCAAGAAGGGGATTAGAAAATTTAACATAAATTTCTGTATCAGATGAAACTATTGAATTACTTTTGGGATAGTTTTCAACTATAGTAAGTTTTGTTGGTTCAGTTTTTAAATTATAATAGGCATAATATTCTGGATCATCATCATTTGGATAATAATCAAATTCATTATTTATTTCGTCCTTTATTGCAACCCAGTATCCAAAATTATTTAACTTAAAATATTTTTTCGGAATTTTTACCCATGCCTCATTTGAATTTTTTTGAATTTGAGAAGTTAAATTCTCTATAGACAACCATTGTTTATTGGTACTATTCCAAAAATTAATATCTGAATAAAAAACACCATTAAAAGTTCCAAGATAGATTAGATAATCTTCTCCATTTCCATTTTGATCTTTTGTCCAACCTGTATCTTGATTATTATCAACTTCTAAATAAATTTTTATAGAAAAATCTTTTGTTGGATCACCCCAATTTCTGTAAGAATTTATTTTAATTGTTAAATATTCATTTTCAACTTTAATCTGACCACTTTTTAAATCTATCTTATATCCTTCATCTTTATCAAAAAATAGGTTTATGAAGTTTTCCTGAGATATGATTGTTTTAAAAGAAAATATATAATCAGATTCAAGGTTATTACCTTGAGTATCTTTTATATCTTTTTTAATAGTTACTTTATATGTTGTTCCCTTTTTTAAATCACTACTTGGTTTAAAAATAATTGAAAATTCATTTTCATTATATTCAAGATTACCAGAAATAGTAGTTGTTCCTTCTTGAACTATCACATTTTTATTAGTTACAGTAGTTCTA
>JAKPCM010000091.1 GCA_029553255.1 Caldisericota bacterium
AAAGCTTATAAAGAATTATCCTAATAGTGAATATGTTGAAAGTGCTCAATCATCTATTGAATATCTGAAAGAAGCACAGTAGAAACAATTTAGCAGTTTTAGATGATCTAAGTTATTATCTTTAAATTTTAATGGATAAAACTCTTTAATAAACACCTCCTGAGAAGTTAACAATTTGCCTTCTCGGGAGGTGTTTTATTAATAAAATCATGTTTTACCAAAATACATCTATCTTTAGTTTCTAATTTTTACTTATTCCTATAGATTGCCTCTTTCTGGAGGTAAGATATTTTTACTCTTAGATAGCATAGTCAAAGATATTGATATATCAAAGGGAAAAGGGATTTTTTCTGTCAATCATAGAGCTCCTTTCAGGGTATATTATAGTATGCGTAATAGAGCATACTTTGAACAGAGATTTTTGGTGACTAACAGATTTGTTTACAAATTAAATCAATACACATATCTTTTTTTGATATTTTTATTAAATCCTCAAACATATAAAGTAGCTAAATTAGCTATTAAGGATGCAGAGAATAACCATTTAGGGAGAAGAGAAGTTATTAACATGGGATAAATTCTCTAAAGAAGAATTAATAAGATATTTAAAGAGGAGTGTAATATGTAACAAATGAATGATTTGGATCCTCAATATGAAATGTATAAGAATAAGCCAAATGATTACTTTATAGGAGCAAGATTTGACTTAATTAGTTTAATTCCTCCTAATTTTCATGAATGTAAAGTATTAGAAATAGGATGTGGAAATGGTGCTACTTTAAATGCTCTCAAAAGTTTGTCTGTCGCTAAAGAAGTTGTATAGGAGTAGATTTATATGCAAATCCTGAGAATAATTTTAATATTGATACCTTCATTAAAGACGATATAGAGAAAATTGAATTAGATTTTCCTTCTGAATATTCTGAATATTTTGATATAATAATTGCAGGAGATGTTTTGGAACATCTTTATGATCCTTATAAAGTTCTTGATAAGCTTGTTATTTTTCTAAAAAAGGTGGAATATTTTTAGCAAGCGTTCCTAATATAAGAGAAATAAGTACTTTAATTAAAATAATTATGGGAGATTTTAGATATGAGAAAAGCGGGATTCTTGATGAAACTCACATAAGATTTTTATCTAAATATTTTTGAAAAATGAATAAGAGAACTCTTTTCTTTTATTATGGCCCACATCCATTTCATAAAGCTTTAGCAGAGACTGTAGGAGCAGAATTCTATGGGCTAAATACTATAGGTAAGAGTTATCTTGAAAAAATATTTATTTTTCTAAAGAGGCTTCTATTTTTCCCAAAGAATTATGACATTTACTTTTGTGAAGGGACTTATTTGATACCTACTTTTTTAAAGTATATAGGACTTCTTAGTAAAGATAAGAAAATTATAGATTTAAAGGCAGATTCTCTTCTTTATTATTTAAAAATCGGGCAAGGGAATAAGCTCAAAAACCTAATAAGTAAAAAGTTCTTAAGATATGTAGATCTTTTTGTATGTGTTGGTAAGATGACTGATGAATTTTTAAAATCTTTTTATCCTGAGGCAAAAAGTTTTATAGTCTATCCCTTTATTTTAGAAGGAAGATATGAAAGACTAATAAGTATTCCTCTTAAAAGAAGGTTTGACCATAACATACTCTTTATAGGAAACGGACCTGACTGGTACTATAAAGGTTTAGATTTGTTGGTAGAGAGTTTCAAAGAAATTAAAAATTACTATGATGATGCCCATCTTTATATATTAGGGAATTGGAGTAATGAGGTAGTTAGTAAATATTCTACAGAAGGGATCAGTTTTGTGGGATATGCCTCTCCAGAGGATTATGTTGAGAAATGCTCCCTTTATATTCATTTAGGGAGAGGAGATACTTTCCCTGTTAGCAGTTTAGAAGCTATGCTGGGAGGACTTCCTACCATAGTTTCTGAGTTTACAGGAACAAAAGAAGTAGTAAGTGAAGTGAATAAAGATTTTGTTTTACCTTTAGATAAAGATAAAATAGTGAAAAGAGTAATTGAATATTTTGAGCTTTCTGATGAAGATAAATATGCGTTATCTTTAAAATTTAGAGAGAGTGCTAAGAGATTTAGAAAGGATATAGTCTTGGAGGACTTTGAGAAGAAGTGGAAGGAAAATGTTTTATGAATTTCGGGTAAAAAAATTTAGGAGAATTTATTGATGTTAAAAATAGCATATTTAAGTGATTTTCCATTTTCTATTGGTTTTGGGGGAAAAGAAGTAGCAATGCTATCCTATCTTAATTATATAAATTCATGCTCTTCAGGAGTTGAGATTGATTTAATGGACTTTTTTAATAAAGATCAGAGTTTTGATATTTTGCATCTTTTTGGATATAGTAATTGGTTTTATGATATTGTAAAAAATTTAAGAGCTAACACTCCTAATATCAAAATTGTCATCAGTCCTACATTTTACTATGCAAATGAAACAAAAATGGAAATTGCAGCTTTTTTCTCTAGATTTTGCATCTTGCCTAATTTTTTTAGCTATAAAAGATTTTTCCTTGAGAATGTAGATATGATAATTGTTAATAGTAAAACTGAAAAAGAGCAGATTAAAAAGCTTTTTAAAATTTCAGATCAGAAATTTAGAGTGATTTATAATTTTGTAAACTCAAGATTCCCTATATTTGAAAAAGATGAAAATAGAGATCTTTTTTTAAAAACTTATAAATTAGAAAAAGAAAATTATTTATTAAATGTCTCTTTTATAGATGAGAGGAAAAACACCTTGAATTTGATTAAAGCTTTTTTAGAGATTTATCCTGTAGTGAAGATGAAGCTTGTTATAATTGGTAGCTTTAGATTTCGTGATTACAAAAAAAGAAAAGAGTTAGAGGTTCTTATAAACGATAATAAAGATAAGATTGTTTATATTCCATTTTTAGAGAGAGAAAGTGATTTATTAAAATCTGCATATTTGAATTGTAGAGCTCACCTGCTTCCAAGTTTTTTAGAGACACCTGGATTAAGTAATTTAGAGGCTGCGATCTTTAAGAGACCAATTTTAGTGGGCGAATGTAAACCTGTAAAAGAATATTTTGAGGAACATGCTATTTACTGTAATCCTTATGATATAAAGTCAATCAGAAATGGCATATTAAAAGTAATAGAGCAAAATAGTAGTGAGAGCTTGTATAGTATGGTTATAAATAAATATTCAGAGAAGCAAGCTATTCCTGGATTAATTAAGCTTTATAAGGAATTATCTAATTAATATAGGTTCAGGAAAATAAAAATTAAATATCAAATCCTTAAGTAAATCTTTAAAATTTTTCTTCCTCTTTATTACTACTACAATAAGAGAATCTATTAGTATTTCCACTCTTCATAAAAATGTATTAATGTTTTAAAGGCATCTTTTTGAAATTAATGTATGGTATAATCTAAGGAGAAATTCTTATCCTAAGGTGTTTTATGTTTAAGCCATCTCTTTGGGAAGAAAAACTTGTAAGGGAATATGAAGAAAGAGAATTAAAGAGAAAAAGAGTTTTAGAAGAGCTTATTCCCAAGCTTAAGGATTATTTTAAGGATAAAGAAGTAGATAAAGTTTTTATTTTTGGCTCAATATTGGGGGAAGGATTATTTTATGACTTTTCTGATGTAGA
>JAKPCM010000118.1 GCA_029553255.1 Caldisericota bacterium
ATTTAAATAAAATCTGGTCAAAAAATCTTTATAGTAGTATAAAAGCAACTCCGTCATTAACACAGGATTACTGCTTTGTAGCAACAACTACAGGAAAATTATATATGCTTAACTTAAAAGATGGTAAAGAGTTGTGGTATACAAATTTAGATAATGGTGTATCAAGAGAGATGTCTTTTTATAAAAATAATTTATTGATAGTCGATGATAGGGGAAAATTTTATGTTTTTACTTCTCAAGAAGCTCCAAAATTATGGGTGTCTTTAGATTCTTTTGATTTTGGTGAGTTAGAAAAAGCTGAATCAAAAGAGAGGAATTTCACTATAAAAAATGTTGGAGAAGGAGTTCTTGAGGGTGAGATAGTTAGCGACTCAAATTGGTTGATTGTTGATAAAAAGAAGTTTAAAGGTAATGAAGTTGATGTAAATGTAAAAGTTAATACAAGTAATTTAGAATATGGTAAAAGTTATGAAGGAAAAATAAGTGTTTATTCTAATGGTGGAACTAAGGATATAAAAGTTTCCTTAAAAATCAAAGAATTTTCGCCAAAAATTTATGTTTTCCCAACAACACTTGATTTTGGTGAAATAAGAAAAAGTGAAAAAAAGATACTAACCTTTACGATAAAAAATATTGGAGGAGGTGAATTATTAGCAACATTAAATTGTTCATGCGACTGGTTAAAATTATCGAAGACTAACTTTAGGGGTAATTCAGAAACGATTTTTGTTGAGGCCGATACCTCAAATTTGATAGAAAATAATAATTATAATTGCCAGATAAATATAGAAAGTAGTGGTGGAAATGAAAGAGTTGATGTTAAATTAAAAGTTGTTTCTGGTTTCCCTAAATTAAAATTAAGTAAAGACACTATAAATTTAGGCACAATAATTGAAGGAGAATTAAGAGAAGTTGAAATTATAATTGAAAATGAAGGTGGGGGTATGCTTGAAGGTTCTATTTTAATTAATAGAAGTTGGATAACAGTTAATTATAAAAGTTTTAAAACAAATTATCTCGCATTAAAAATTTATGTTGAAACTTCAAATTTAAAATCAAATGAAAATTATGAAGGAGAAGTAAAAATTGTTTCTAATGGAGGGACAGTTTCTATCCCTGTATATTTTTATTTAAAGGAAAAAGTTGTAGAAAAAAAGGAAAAAACAATAATAATATTACAGATAGGAAATTTAATAATTTATGTTAATAACATTCCAAAACAAATAGATGTTCCACCTCTGATAATAGAGGGTAGAACCTATTTACCTATTAGATGGGTAGTTGAACCACTTGGAGCAAATGTATATTGGGACGATAGAGATAGGAAAGTCACAATAGTTTTGAAGGATATATCTATTGAACTATGGATTGGTAAAAATATGGCAAAGGTTAATGGAAGTTATAAATTTATTGATCCTGATAATCCAAAGGTAGTTCCTATAATTAAAGAAGGTAGAACTATGTTACCTATTAGATTTGTTGCTGAGAATTTAGGTTGTGATGTAAAATGGGATGGAGCTACAAAAACTGTTACAATAACATATCCAAAGGAGTAAAATATGTTAAAAATAAAAAAATTAATTTTTCTCATCATAATTTTTTTAACAGTTAATTATAACTTAGTTTTTTCTAAAACTAATCAGTTGGATTATGAAATAATTCTAAAGGTTGATTCGCCATATTTAACAATAAATAGCGTTGTGAAGGAGATTGATCCAGGAAGAAATACAACTCCTGTATTAATTAAAGAGTGGGGTAGAGTTGTTCTACCAATAAGAGTGATAATTGAATCTTTAGGTGGAGAAATATATTGGTATCAAGATGAGAGAAAGGTCAGTATAGTACTTGATGGAAATAAGATCAACTTATGGATAAATAATTCAGTAGCAAATGTTAATGGTTCAGATAAATTTATAGATGAAACTAACCCAAATGTTAAACCAATAATTATAAATGACAGAACTATGCTTCCAATTAGGTTTGTTGCAGAAAATTTAGGTTGTATTGTTGATTGGCTACAAAATGAGAAAAAGGTAGTTATAAATTACTCCAAAAAATTTATTGTTGATTATAAAAATGAGATTTCACTTTCTCTAAAAGAAGAAGAAAAAGGAGAAATAAAATTAAAACTAAAAAATCCTTTAAATCAAGAAATTAAATTAAATCTTGCACTATATTCAATTAATAAACCTATAAACTGGGTTTCTGAATTTTGTATTAAAGATGTCTGTTTTTTTGAAAAAGGTGAGATTTCTTTAAAGAATAATGAAGAGCAAGAGGTTGAAATTTATATATATACAAAAGGAAAAGGGGTTGGAGAATTTATTTTTTGTGTAAGTTATGAAGATCATAAAGAATGTATAAATATAAAAATAAATGGAGGTTAAAATGAAAAAATTTTTAACTATTTTAATTTTAATTACTTTATTA
>JAKPCM010000142.1 GCA_029553255.1 Caldisericota bacterium
AGATAATTTTTCTCATCTATCTGCCATATATGAATGTGGTGTAAATTTGAAATTCCCTCTATCTTTTCAACATCATTTTTCAGTTTATCCAAATCAATACCCTTTGGTGTTTGTTCCATAAGTATTTTTATTGATTTTATAAAAATTTCTATTCCCTCTTTTAAAATATATAAAGTTATAAGAAGAGTTAGAATTGCATCTATCCAGTAAATTTTAAAAAGCATCATTAAGATTCCACCAATAACAACAGCAATCGATGATAGAGTATCCATCAATAGATGGAGGTATGATGATTTTATATTCATACTATCCTTAGAAAAGTTTTTTAGAAGAATAACAGATATTCCATTAAGAAATAAACCAATAATTGCAATTATTAACATCAAATCTGTTTGTATAATTTGAGGATTTGTTAATCTTATTATTGATTCTCTTATTAAAACAAAGGATACAATAAAGAGAAAAATTGAGTTAAAAAGGGATGCTATAATTTCTGCTCTTTTACCACCAAAAGTAAATTTATATGAGCTTTCTCTTTTTGAAAATCTAATTGCAATTAAACTTATTACAATTGAAATAGTGTCTGATAGGTTATGAAATGAATCTGAAAGAAGTGATAGACTCCTTGAAAAAATTCCACCAAGAAGTTCTGAAGTAAAAATAAAGAAATTTAAAAAAATAACTATAATTAAATTTTTTTCTCTTTTATCTTCAATATGTAAATGCATTATAAATAAATTATATATTTTTTAAATTCTTTTTGTAGTTGAATTATTTTAAAAATATTTAATCTCAACTTATGAGATTTTCGCACCAGAATCTATATCTTTATCAACTGTTAGTAGTACTAATTTTCCATCTTTATGTGCTGCAAGAAGCATTCCTTGAGATTCTATACCTTTTAGTTTTTTTGGTTCAAGGTTTCTCAAAACAACAATCTTTTTTCCAACAAGTTCATCTTCTTTATAATGTTCACCAATTCCTGCAACTATAGTTCTTATTTCTTCTCCTATTTTTATTTTAATTTCAATAAGTTTAATAGAATCCTTAACCCTTTTTGCTTCAATGACTTCAGCAACTTGAAAGTCAAATTTCTTAAAATCATCAATTGTTACTAAATTAACCTCTTCCACCTTTATCTCTTTTTCTTTTTCAATAACTCTTGGAAAAATTGGAGGTATCTTTCTTAAATTAAAACTTCCTCTCCAAGGGAATATTTTTTCCTTAATCAGAGTTCCACCATTCTCTTCTCTTCCAAGTGCATAAAAGAATTTATTACAAGATGATATGAGTATTGGAGATAAGAGGTTTATAATTGTATAAATTCCATGACAAACAGTTGATAAAACCAAATCACACTCTTCTTTATTTTCTTTAATTAACCTCCATGGTGCTTTAGTATCAAGATATTTATTCAAAACATTTGCAAGTTGATTACATTTATCAGGAACATCCGAAAGTTTTAAATCATTATACAAATTTATAACATTATCAAAACCCTCTTCAAAAGTGGAATATATTTCAGAATCAAAATTACCACTCAAATTTCCATCAAAATATGATAGACCCATATTTAATGTTCTATTGAGAAGATTTCCAAGATCATTTGCAAGTTCACTATTATATCTTGTTATAAATGATGAATATGAAAAATTTCCATCCTCTCCAAAAGTCATATCTCTTAATATGTAATGTCTAAAAACATCTATGACATAATCTTTATTGAGTTCAGATTTTGATAAAAACCATTCAACAATATTTTCTGGTTTTATAAAATTTCCCTTTGATTTACTCATCTTTTCTCCTTCAGATAACCAGAAACCATGAGCATAAATTTTTTCAGGAAGAGGTAAATTAACACCCATAAGCATAGCAGGCCAGATTAAACAATGGAACCTTGTTATATCTTTTCCAATTAAATGTAAATCAGCAGGCCAATATTTTTTGAAATATTCATCATCTTTTAAAAAGCCAGCAACTGTTACATAATTGATTAAAGCATCAAACCAAACATATATTGTTGAATTTTCTTCACCTGGGACTGGAATTCCCCAACCAATTCCTTTTCTTGTTATTGATACATCTTTAAGACCACTTTTAATTAAAGATAACATTTCATTATACCTTGATTCTGGTTCAACAAATTTTGGATTATTAAGATAGTG
>JAKPCM010000167.1 GCA_029553255.1 Caldisericota bacterium
GTAACTGTTCCTAAATTCCCACCTTTTGTTGTCAAAACAATTAAAACATCATTATCCACTTTATTAATTATCATTCTTCCCCTTTTCATTTCAACAATTATATTTTCAAGGTCTCCCATCATAAGAGAGTTAGATACTTGAGATAAAAGACCGACGAGAGATGCTCCTAACCCTCCAACAATTTCTCCAGAAAGGTCTGTTGAACTTTTTGAAAAAATCTCCCCTTTATCCTGTTTTACAAAAACATACCCTAAAATCTCTTGATTCTTCAAAAGTTCTGATAAAATATCATTAATCATTATTTCTCCTTTGATAATTTTAATGCTTTTGTAAACATTTCAATTGCCTCTTTATACATGCCTTTTTTTAAAAAATCATCACCAAGTTTTTTATAATAATCTGTATCCTCTTCAATATTCGATTTTTCTTCAGCCCTTTGTTTACTTAAAGGAACTTTTTCTTCCTCTATCTCTTCTTTTTTTATCTCTTCCAATTCAAAAGGAACCCCTTCAGATTTTTCTATAATCTCTTCTTTTTTTATCTCTTCCAATTCGAATGGAACCTCTTCTTTTTCTTTTTCAATCTCTTTAACTTCAATCTCTTCAACTTCGATTTCTTTTTCTTCTTCAATCTCTTTTTCTATTTTTTCCTCTGGTATGGTTATAATTTCCTCTTTTTCTTCTGTAGCTTTTTCATAGCTAACCTCTTCTGTTATGAGTTTAGAAAAAATATTATCCATTATTCTATCATTTAACTTTTGGAGCTCTTTTAAATCATCAAAATCAAAATGTATATTTTCATAATTTTTTGCTAAGTTTCCTATTTTATCCATAAGTGGATTAACATCAACACATTTTTCCCAACACTCATCTTTTTTTCTTCTGTTTCCTGACATTTCGTAAAACTTACCAAGCGTATAAAGAGCGTTTGGATAATATGGATTATAAATTAAAATTCTTTCTATTGTATCAATAGCTTCAATCAATTTATTTTCACTTTTTAATGAAAGTGCATATAAAAGTTCATAAGGTTTTTTTCCAGAATTTTCTGCTCTTATTTTTAGCATTTGTTCTGAATTAATAAAACCATTTAAAACTTTATTCTCTGTATCCTTAAAATGAGAAATTGAAGGTAACTCCTCTTTTGTCAAAATATAATATAAATTCCTTATATAAATATTTTTTGGATTGTAATTGAAACCCTCTTTTAAATATTTAATTGAAATATCATATATCCCAAGAACATAATATAAAACTCCGAGTAAAAGATTTGCATTATCATTTTCAGGGTCAATTTTTAATGCATGATTCAATTCAGATTCACTTGATTTATAGTCTCCTTTTAGTAAATATGATAAACCAAGATCTATTTGTGATCTTAAAAACCAAGGTGAAACAAGTAAACTTTTTAAACTGATAAGAATTGCTTCATCTATTCTTTCAGATAAAATTAAATATTCTGAATAGATTGCATGTGATGATAAGAGTTGAGGATTTCTTTCAACTCTTTTTTTATAATAATCTAATAAATAACTTAGTTCTTCCATAATCCCCTTTTAGTGCGCCCGAAGGGATTTGAACCCCTATTTGTAGCTCCGGAAGCTACTGCTTTATCCTGTTAAGCTACGGGCGCTTTAATTTATTGTATAATAAATAAAAGATTTATTCAAGAATTTTAAGGAGGTTAATATGGATATAAGAAGAGAACAATTAAAAAAAGTTTCAAATACAAAATATATTATTGATGTAGGAGTTGTTCCTAATATGAATGTTCCAGGAATTATATATGCATCTGAAAAAATGATTTCAAAAATTTTGATGGATAAATCACCAATTCAGGTTGCAAATGTGACAACTCTTCCTGGTATTCTTAAAGCATCAATGGCAATGCCAGATATTCATTGGGGTTATGGATTTCCAATAGGAGGCGTTGCTGCTTTTGATGTTGATAAAGGAGTTATTTCACCTGGTGGAGTTGGATATGATATAAATTGTGGTGTAAGATTACTAAGAACAAATTTCAAAAAAGAGGAAATAGAAAATAAAGTTGAGGAGCTTTTAAATAAACTTTTTTCAAATATTCCATCAGGAGTTGGTTCAAGTGGAAAATTAAGATTAACTTTTAATGACCTTGATAATGTTATGATTAAAGGAGTAAGATGGGCAGTTGAAAATGGATATGGAAGACCAGAAGACATAGAAACAATTGAAGAGAATGGGAGTATGAGAGGAGCTGATCCACACGCAGTTTCAAATAGAGCAAAAGAGAGAGGCGTTCCACAACTTGGAACGCTTGGTGCTGGAAACCATTTTCTTGAAATTCAGGTGGTTGAAGAGGTTTATAATGAAGAAGCCGCGAAAGTGCTTGGTCTTTTTAAAGGTCAAATAACAGTTTTAATTCATACAGGAAGTAGAGGTTTAGGCCATCAAGTTGCTTCTGATTACATTGAAGTTATGTTGAATGCAGCAAGAAAATATGGAATTAATTTAGTTGATAAACAGCTTGCTGCAGCTCCTTTCACTTCACCTGAAGCAAAAAGATATTTTTCAGCAATGGTTGGAGCAGCAAACTATGCTTGGGTTAATAGACAATTAATAACTCACTGGACAAGGGAGAGTTTTAAAGATGTTTTTAAAAAATCAGATAGAGAGATGGGACTTGAAATAATTTATGATGTTGCTCATAACATAGCAAAGGTTGAAGAGCATATTGTTGATGGAAAAAAGGTAAAAGTTGTTGTTCATAGAAAAGGAGCAACAAGAGCTTTTCCTCCAAATCATAGTGAAATTCCAGCTAAATATAAATCAATAGGTCAACCAGTTCTTGTTCCTGGAGATATGGGAAGATACTCTTTTGTTCTTGTTGGTACAAATAAAGCGATGAGTGAAACTTTTGGTTCAACCTGTCATGGAGCAGGAAGAGTAATGAGTCGAAGTCAAGCATTAAGAGAAGAGGAAGCAAATGCAATAGTTAATAATTTAAACAAAAAGGGTATAAAAATTAGAGCAGAGAGTAAAAAAACAATAGTTGAAGAATCACCTGAAGCTTATAAAGATGTTCAGGATGTAGTTGATGTTTTACAAGAGGAGGGAATATCAACAAAAGTTGCGAAATTAAAACCAATAGCAGTAATGAAAGGATGAGAAAATTTTTGAAAGTAATAAAAATATGAAAAAATTTTTTATATTATCTTTTATTTTATTTTTATCCTTTCATTTATTATCTTGCAATAACAATCGAAATATAAATTTTAATTTTATATATCCAATTGATGGTGATTATATTACAAAAGGAAGTTTAATAATAATTGAATTCAGTACGATAGAAGATGTTAATAGTTTAAATTTATCTGTTTTTGGTGAAAAGATAAAGAAAAATCTTGATTTTGAGATAAAAGAGAATAGAGTTTATAGTTATTTTCCAAATGATTTACCTGATGCAGAATATAAAATTTCAACAAACTTTTATTATAATAAAAAATATTTTGAAAAAAGTGTAGATGTTATATTGAACAGTGAAATACCATTATGGGAAAATTTTGTTTTTCCAACAAATATAAGATCAGGTAGAGATATTACAATAGAAACATTCACTTCATCTCCATTTAAAGATGTAAGTGTGATTATGGATGATGGTTCAGAAATAAATCTTGAATATTTTAAAGATAATGATTTATGGAAAACCTCTTTTACAATTTCTCATTTCATTTCTGAAGGTAGCCATTTTCTAACTTTCAGAGGAACTGATTTTAAAGATGAAATTTTGGAAGAGAAAAAAGTTTTTACAGTTATAAATTCAGATCCAGTTATATATTCACCTTTGAATGGACTTGAGACATCATCAAATCAGATAGATATTTATGGTTTTTATGAGCCTGATAAGGTGATTACTCTTTATTTAAACAACTCACCATTCAGAAAAATTAAGGTCGATCCCTCTGGAAATTTTTATGATTCAATTTTTCTCTTACCAGGAAAATATTCTATTTATGCAAAAGATTTAGAATCTCAATTTTTAGGAGAATCGTCTCTTCAAAATATAGAAGTTTCAATTTTTTCTGAAGGAATAATTGCACTCTGCTATCATAACATATCTGATAAAGGAGGTAATTTATACACAATTTCTGTTGAGGATTTTGAAAATCAGATTAAATATATTAAAGAGAGAGGCTATAAATCAATTTCACTTGATGATTTAAGAGATTATTATGATAATGGAGTTAACTTACCAAAAAAAAGTGTTCTAATTACTTTTGATGATGGACTTGAGGGTGTTTATAAATTTGCCTATCCTATTTTGAAAAAATATGATTTTAAGGCTACTTTTTTTGTAATTTCTGATAGAGTTGATAGAGTTACCAATTTTGTTAAATGGAATGAATTAAAAGAGATGGTTGATAGTGGAGTTTTTGAAATCGGTTCACATAGCCATAACTCACATAAAACTTATAATGTTAATGGAAAATTTGTATCTGTTGTCTCAATAAAAAGTGACGATGAGGATTATGATAGTTTCAAACAAAGAGTCATTAATGATTTTTCTCTCTCAAAAAATGAGATTGAAAAGAATATTGGAAAAGAGGTTTTCGCCTTTGCATATCCATATGGTGAATATTCAATTGATACTATAAACTTTTTAAAAGAGGTTGGTTTTAGATTTGCCTTTACTGTTATAAAAGGAATAAATATAAAATCATCCTTTAAATTCGAACTCAAAAGGTATTCAGTTTATAGAGGAACTGACATAAAACAGATTATAAATTAAATAGGGTCATTAAATG
>JAKPCM010000168.1 GCA_029553255.1 Caldisericota bacterium
ATTAATGAATCAAAGAATTGTTTAATTGCAATTTCTTCTTTTGTCTTTTCCCCTGTTAAATTGAATTTCTGATTATAAAAAATTATTAATTCAAGATATCTTTTTAATTTTTCAATTTTTTCATCATCAACATCTATATCAAAATAACGAACAGCTTCAAGAAACCATTTTACCCATAACTCCATAAATTATTTAAGTTCCCCAGTTGAATTTTGAATTAACGACAAGATAAAAATTTTTCTCTTTAAGACGAATTAATTTTGCATCTCTTTCTGCAACATTAAATATCAAATGGTCATTTTTAAGAATATTCTCTCTTTTTATCCCATCTTCAATGAATAGCACATCACCCTCTGATTCAATAACATTAATTGAAAGTTTCTCTTTTGAAGAAAGAACTACTGGCCTTGATGTTAATTTATGAGAGCATAAAGTTGTTAATATATATACATCACATTTTGGTGATACAATTGGTCCACCTGCTGATAAAGAATATGCTGTTGAACCATTTGGAGTTGAAATTATAATTCCATCACCTTTTACTTTTGAAACTGAAACACCATCTATAAAAATTTCTAAACTTATAATTGGAGATAAAATTTCTTTTGATATAACAAAATCATTAAAGGCATAATACTTTTTTAATTTTTTTCCTTCTCTTAAAATTCCTCCCTCTAAAACTTTTCTATTTTCTATTGAAAATTTTTTATTTATAAGTTTTTGAAGAGCATCAAAAACATCTTCTCTTTCAACATCAGTTAAAAAACCAAGTCCTCCAAGATTTATTCCAAGGATAGGGATGTCAAATTTATATGCAAATTGAAAAGCCTTTAGGAGAGTGCCATCTCCTCCAAGCGATAGAATTATAGAATCTTTTAAATCAACACTTTCATCAACAAAAACAACTTCATTTCCATTTTCAGTTAAATAATGTTCAATCTCTTTCGACAAGTTTTTTGCTTCGACTGTATTTTTATATAATATCCCTATTTTCATAGAAGCTCCTTTATCGCCTCTGATACAACCTTATAAGCGAGTTCTTCAGAGGAAAATTCAATTAAATTATTTATTTTTTTCATATATAAAAAGTACTCAATGTTTCCCTTTTTTCCTTGCATAGGAGATGAAATTAATCCAATTAGATGAAAACCTTCATCTTTTGTAAAATCGATCATCTCTTTTAAAATTTTGATATGCAAATCATAATCATAAACTATTCCATTTTTTGTAACATTTTTTTCAAGTTCAAATTGTGGTTTTATCAATAAAATGTAGTCGCCATTATCTTTTAAAAAATTTTTAGATACAGAAATGATTTTTTTAGAAGAGATAAATGAAGTATCTTGGGTTATAATATCAACAATTTCTGGTAAATCATCTTTTGTTAAATATCTTGCATTTAATTTTTCTTTTAAAATTACTCTTTTATCCTCTTTTAGATTTTTATCAAAAACATTTTCTCCAACATCAACAGCATAAACTCTTTTTGCTCCGTATAAAAGTAAAATTTGAGTAAAACCACCTGTTCCTGCACCAATATCAAGGCATATTTTATTATTTATATCAATATTAAAAGTTTCAATCACTTTATTAAGCTTCTCTACCCCTCTACTTACAAAATCATTTGATTCAATTAATTTTATTTCTACATCTGGTTTAAGATAGATCCCACCTTTTGTTACCTTTTTTCCACTTACCATGATAGCCCCCTTTTTAATTGCATCCTGTGCTTTTGTTCTTGAATTAAATATACCTCTTAGAAAAAGGATTTTATCAAGACGTAACTTTCTTTCCAATTAAATTTAATACCACCTCCTTGACACCCTCTTTATCAAGTTTATATCTTTTTAACAATTCATCCCTTATGCCAATAGGAGGAAATGACTCAGTAACTGAAAGATGCTTTATCTTTAGATTTTCTTTACCCATTAATATTGGAGATAATTTTGTAAAAATACCGCCAAGATAGTAATGTTCCTCAGCAATTATGATAAATTTGTATTTATCAATACAGTTATTTATTGTATAAGTTGGAATTGGATTAGCAAATCTTAAATTAATTAAAGTTGGAAATATATTAAATTCATTCAACTCTTCGACTGCTTTAAATGCATAATATGATAATCTGCCAAGTGATATTATTAAAACATCTTCACCTTCTTTTAAAATCTCTGGCTCATATGGAATTACTGGACTATTTAGTCCTAAATTTTCTGAACTATCTTTTGGATACCTTATAATACAACTTCTCTTTTCCTTTAAAGAAAAATTCATCATTTCTCTCAACTCATCTCCATCTTTTGGAGCCATAATTACAAAATCGTTCGGAAAAGAAAAATATGCCAAATCAAAAATCCCTTGATGAGTTTCTCCATCTTCAGGCACAAGACCTGCTCTATCGACCATAAAATTTACCTTAACTTTTTGAAGAGATACATCAAGTAGTATTTGATCAATAGCTCTTTGTAAAAAAGTTGAGTAAATTGCAACAAATGGTAGTTTCCCACCTTTTGCAAGCCCTCCAGCAAATGAAACTGCATGACCTTCTGCTATCCCAACATCAAAAAATCTATCAGGGAAGTTTTCTTTAAACTTTTTAAGTCCTGTTCCAAGTTCCATTGCAGCAGTTATTGCAACAACTCTATCATCTTTTCTTCCTATTTTTACCATCTCATCGCCAAAAGTTTGTGAAAATGATTCAACTTTATCTGTTGGTTCTAAAAACGGAGGAGATGAATGATAAACATCTGGTTCTTCTTCTGCAAAATCTATTCCCTTTCCTTTTTTTGTTATAACATGAACAATTCTCGGTCCGTTTAAATCTTTAACTTTATTTAAAACATCAACTAAAAGAGGTATATTGTGACCATCAAAGGGACCAAAATACATTATTCCTAATTCCTCAAAAATTATTCCAGGTATTATAGCCTGTTTTATTACTAATTTGAATTTATTTATTGAATTTAGTAATTTTTCACCAAATTTTCCTCTTTTTTTAAGAATTTCATTCAATTTCTTTGAAGATTCCCTGTAAAACTTTTCTGCTCTTAATTTAGAAAAATATCTTGAAAATGCTCCTACATTTTTAGAGATTGACATTCCGTTATCATTCAAAATTATTAAAATATCTTTTTTACTCTGACCTAAATTATTTAAAGCCTCCCATGCTTCACCACCGGTTAAAGCACCATCGCCAATTATGTCAACTATCTTATAATTTTCATTGTTCAAATCTCTTGATGAAGCAAGCCCTAAGGAAAGAGAAATTGAATTGGATGCATGACCTACAAAAAATGTATCATAAACACTCTCTCTTGGAGATGGATATCCAGAAATTCCACCCCTTCTTCTTATTTTAGGAAATTCATCTTTTCTTCCAGTTAAAATTTTATATGTATAACATTGGTGACCAACATCAAAAATTATTTTATCAAAAGGAGGATTAAATGTATAAAGAACAGAAATTGTAAGCTCCACTGTCCCGAGATTTGATGAAAGATGGCCACCATTTCTTCCAATAACATCCTTTATATATTCTCTTATTTCAAAAGATAGTTCGTTTAAATCTTTCAAATTTAGTTTTTTTAAATCATCAGGTGAATTAATATCTTTTAAGATAGCCATGATTTTAAATAAAAAACAAAAGATTTTAATAAATCATTTTTTAAAGAAATTGAATCAACAATATTTAAAGATTCGTTGAGTAAATTTATTGCAATTTCTTTAGATTTTTCAATTCCAAAAAATTTTGGAAATGTAACTTTTGATTCATCTTCTTTTGAATTTTTTGAATCTTCAATATCATCGAGAATCTGATAAGTTAAACCAATTTTATCTCCAAAACTTTCCAATTTATTTAATACCTTATCATCTATCTCACTTAAAATTCCACCAATTTTAATTGCTGTTTTCATCAATGAGCCAGTTTTCTTTGAATGAATGTAATATAAGACCTCCTCTGTTGCATCCTGTGGAGTTGTCATAACATCCATAACTTGACCACCTACCATTCCATTTATTCCAGCATTGACAGATAGTTCTCTTATACATCTTAAAACTATCATTTCATTAAAATTTGTTACTTTTGCTAAATTTTCAAAAGCAAGTGTTAATAGTGCATCTCCAGCTAAAATAGCAATATCTTCTCCAAAAACTTTATGAAGAGATGCTCTTCCTCTTCTTGTATCAGCATTATCAATTGCTGGAAGATCATCATGAATTAGAGAATATGTATGGATTAATTCTATTGATACTGAAATAGGTAGAGCTTTTTCAACGTCATCTTTAAAAGAAGAATACGATGCAAGAAGCAGAACTGGTCTTATTCTTTTTCCTCCACCCTTTAAAGAATATGAAATTGCTGGAAATAGAGGCGATGTTTTATACTCATTTATCACTTTATCTAATTCATTTTCAATTAAATTTACTTTCTCTTTTAAAAATGAAATAAAAATTTCTTCCATATCTTTATTTTATACTAAAATTATTAAATTCATTCATAAAATTTTTCCATTCATATTTAACCTCTCTGACTTCTGCACCTGTAGGACCCTGCTTGAGATATTCAAGTATTTTTTTAAGATCCTCTTCGTCACCTTCACCTACAAATGAAACTGTACCATCAATATCATTCTTAACATATCCTGATATGTTATATTTTTTTGCATAATAGTGAACAAAAAATCTAAAGCCAACTCCTTGAACAATTCCAAAAATTTTTGCTTCAAGCCTTTTTTTCATTTCTATATTTCTCTGCTATCCTCCCTAAAATTCCATTTATGAATTTATATGAGTCACTGAAACTACCAAATTTTTTTGAAATTCTTACAGCTTGATCAATTATTACTGCAGTTGGAATGTCTTTTTTATATATTAATTCATAAGTTGCAATTCTAAGAATATTTCTATCAACATATAAAATTCTATCCCACTCCCAATCAATGAGGTGCTCTTTAATAATTTCATCTAAATTATCAATGTTATCCTCTACACCTTCACAAACAGAGATGGCATAAATTATTGAATCTTCAGGAGTGTCATCAAAATCAAAATTTTTTATAATTGTTTCCAAATCTTTCATAGTTATATCTTTTTCATAAAGAATTTGGAGGGCTTTTTCTCTACCTTTTTCCCTAATCTTCATTCTTATCTTTTACATCAATATAGAAAAAGTTTATTTCAAAATTTTTGTATGGTGTAAACTTCGATAAAACTTCATTGATTTTCTTTCTTAATTTTTTTGAAAGCTCAATAAGATTTGTTAAAAAATAAACCCTCAATAGAATATCTACAGTTAAATTTTCTTTATCTATTTTTATTTTAATTCCTCTTTTTGCCTCATCTCCATCGAATATTTCAAGTAAATCTTTCGCAAAATCTGAACCAATTCCTTCAATTTCTTTGAAATCTTTTATAGCCCCACTGACTAACTCCTCTATTGCATAATCACTCATAACTAAATTATCATTCATTCTTTTTTACCTACCCTTTCAAGATATTCACCTGTTCTTGTATCAACTCTAATTATCTCACCTTTTTCAATAAAAAATGGTACTTGAATTTTCAATCCTGTTTCTAAAACTGCAGGCTTACTTCCTCCCTGCGCAGTATCTCCTTTAAAACCTGGATCGGTTTCAACGACCTCAAGTTCAACATAATTAGGAAGTTCAATACCAATTGGTCTATCTTTGAAGTATAAAACTTGTATATTCATATTTTCTTTTAAATAATATTTCTCGTCCCCGATAAAATTTTCAGGAAGTTCTATCTGTTCATATGTATTATTATCCATAAAATAATAATTTTCTCCATCATTATACATATATTGGAACTCTTTTCTTTCAACAAAAGCATCTTTAACTTTTTCCCCTGCTCTAAAAGTTCTTTCAACAACATTTCCTGTCTCAATATTTCTGATTTTTGTTCTAACAAAAGCTGATCCTTTCCCTGGCTTAACATGTAAAAAACTGATAACAATCCAGACTTCACCATCAAGTTCAAAAGTAACACCTGGTCTTAAATCATTAACATCAATCATCCTTTCCTCCTAAAAAATCTAACTATTTAGATTTTAACAATTAAATTAATATTAATCAAGATAATGTAATGCAAACCAAAAAATGTTAATA
>JAKPCM010000170.1 GCA_029553255.1 Caldisericota bacterium
GGATAAATTTTCAGTAAAATTTTTGATAATGATAAAAGAATTTTGGGTAAAGAGCTCTGATCAAAATAAAAAATACCACTTGATATAACTGCTTTTTTAAAAAGCTTTTCTCTTTCTTCTAAATATCTAACACCAATCAATCCACCAAGACTATGTCCCAAAAGATGAACATTTTCATTGGGTTGAATTTTAATCGCTTCATCAAAAACTTTAAAAAGAAAATCAAAAGATGGTATATCTCCTCTTTTCCCTGATGTTTTCCCATGTCCAATTAAATCGACACCTTCAACCATAAATCCATCATTTACTAAAAAACTTTCGATTCTTTTATATCTACCTATATGCTCTCCAATTCCATGAACAATAAATACCTTACCCTTTTTAGCTTCACCATTTGAGTGGTAATAAATTTTGTAACCTTCAAAATCAAAAAATTTATCCAACTATCACCTCCTAAATTGATACTTTAAATAGTTTCTTAATTAATTATAAAATAAATTTAGTTTTATAATTAAATCGAGGTAAAAAAATGGAAACTTTTGTTGGAACTTCAGGATGGATGTATTCATGGAATGATGGAGGTAATTTTGATTGGTATATTCAAAATAGCAATTTAAATGCAGTTGAATTAAATGCATCTTTTTATAGATTTCCTTTTCCTAATCAAATTATAGGATGGAGCAAAAAGGGAAGAAATTTGAGATGGAGCATCAAAGTTCATAGATTAATAACTCATAAATTTAAATTAAATGAAGAGGCAAAAGAGAGTTTCAAAAAATTTCTTGAACCCTTCAAACCAATGGAAGATATAATAGATTTTTATCTATTTCAATTACCGCCCTCTTTTGGTCCAAAAGAAAAAAATAAAATAGTAGATTTTTTTAATGATTTTAATAGAGAAAAGATTGTTATAGAGTTCAGAAATAAAGATTGGTATGAAATGGATCTTGAAGATTTTGGAAGAAAAAATAGTTTACTTATCTGTTCAATTGATTCACCAGATTTTCAAAAGATGGTTTTTGAAATTGATGGAAGAATTTATTTAAGATTTCATGGAAGAAAAGAATGGTATCAATATGATTATAGTGATGATGAGATGGAAGATATTATAGAAATTATAAAAAATAAAAAAGTAAAAAAGTTTTATGCTTTTTTTAACAATGATTATGAAATGTTAAAGAATGCTCAAAGATTTTTATTCTTACTAAAAAATGTATAAAATAAATGAAGTAAAAATTAAAACAACACTTCAAAAGTCAAAAATTTCAGAATATTGTATAAATCCATATCTTGGCTGTTTAAATGGATGTTTATATTGTTATGCATCATTTATTATGCAGAGATGGCATCATAAAGATGAAATATGGGGAAGTTTTGTTGATATAAGAATAAATTCAGTTGAAAATTTAAAAAAAGAGATAAAGAAAAAAGATAAAATAGATGTTTATATCTCTTCAATGACAGATGCATATCAAATTGTTGAAGAAAAATATAAAATAACAAGAGAAATATTAAAAACATTATCAAAAGAGGAAAATGCTCTTTTTGATAAAAAATTTATAATTACAATACAGACAAAAAGAGACCTTGTTTTAAGAGATTTAGATATTTTAAAAGATCTAAAAGATATAACAGTTGGATTTACAATAACAATGCTTGATGAAGATAAAAGAAAAATTTTTGAGAAAGGAGCATCAGAAACTTATAAAAGATTAAAAGCTCTTGAAATATTGAATAGAAATAAAATTAAGACATATGCTTTTTTTGGTCCAATTCTTCCTGGAATCTCTGATGATTATGAAAAAATTTATGAAACAGTTAAATCAATTTATGAAACAGGCACAAAAGAAATTCTTTTTGATAAACTTAGTTATTTTAAATATATGAAGAGGATAAAAGATATTTCTTACAAATTAAATTTATATAACGATTTTTTAAAGAGTGAAGATATAAATTATCTAACTGAATTAAAATCAAAAATTTTAGTTGTTATGAATGAATTTAATGATATAAATTGCAAAATTCTTTTTTAAAATGTCATTTTGGTGTTTGACACCAAATTAACATTATTTAAGAAAAACAATAGTTACACCAACATTTTCAGGGTCAAGAGAAAATCTCTCAACATGTGGGTGATTTCTTAAAAATTCATGAATCGCTTTTTTTAAAATTCCCGAACCAACTCCATGATAAATATATATAAATGGATATGAAACAAGTGCTGCACTATCTATATATTTATCAAGTTTTGCAATTGCTTCATCAACACTTTTTCCATGTAATTCAATCTTCATAGGTGGCATATCTTTTTCAGGTAAAATAACTTGACCTTCTTCCCCTATTTCAAAAGCTTCGTTTATTTTTCGTGTAATTTCAGTATATGGAAGTATAACTCTCATAGTTCCAATTTGTACTTGTATTTTTCTATCTTCCTCCTCTTTTTTCAAAACAATCCCCTGTTTCCCAAATTTATCAATATAAACTAAATCCCCTACCTCAATTTCATCAAAAGGGACAAAATTTTTTTCTACATCTTCTTCTACTAACTCTTCACCTATTTTTTCAATTTCTTCTTCAAGTTCTTTTTTCTTTTCAACTATCTCTTTTCTTTCTTTTGGAAGATTTTTTAGAATCTCATCCATTTTATTCTTTGTTTCTTCAATTATCTCTTGCATTTTTCTTTTTGTAAGAATTGTATATTCCTTTCTTTTCGATTCAAGTTCATTAAGTAAAGCTTCGAGTTGTTCTCTCTCTTTAACAATTAAATTTTTCTCTTCTTCTATTCTATTTTTATCCTGTTCAATAATTGTTTGGTCGCTTCTCATTTTTGAAATTATAAACTCTTTCTCTTTATGTTCTTCCCCAAGAAGATTTCTTGCATTATTTATGATTTCCTCTTTTAAATTAAGGTGTGCTGCTATTGTTAAAGCATGACTTTCTCCAGGAACTCCGATATAAAGTTTATAAGTTGGCTTTAAGGTTTCGCTATCAAATCCTACACTACAATTTTCTACTCCATCTGTTTTATAAGCAAATTCTTTAAGTTTGGGATAATGAGTTGCAATTGCACAAATTGCACCAAGATTATAAATATACTCTGCTATAGATTGAGCTAAGCAGGCTCCTTCTTCTGGATCTGTTCCTGCGCCAAGTTCGTCAAGAAGAATAATCGAATTCTCTGTGGCATTGTTTAAAATATTTACAATTTGTTTCATATGAGATGAAAAAGTTGATAAACTCTGTTCAATACTCTGTTCTTCTCCAATATCTGCAAGTATATTATCAAATATATATGTCTCGAAAACATTTGCAGGAACAAATAAACCAGATTGAGCTAATGATGAAAAAAGTCCAATCGTTTTTAAAGTTACAGTTTTACCACCTGTATTCGGACCTGTAATTATGAGCATTTTAAATTTTTCACCAATATAAATGCTTATTGGTACAACTTCTCCTTTTAGAAGTGGATGTTTACCATCAACTATATTAATAAATTTTTTTTCAACTATTTCTGGTTCAACTGCATTCCAATCTTCAGCAAGTTTAGCTTTCGCAAAAATGAAATCAAGCTCACCAGTTGTTTCAAGATTATTTTTGATATTATCAAAATTTTCCCAAACCATTATTGTTAAATTTGTTAGAATTTTTTTCACCTCTTCTTCCTCTTTTCCTCTAAGTTCTATCAATTCATTGTTTTTAGAAACTATAAATTGAGGTTCAACAAAAAGTGTTCTTCCTGAACTTGAAGTATCTTGAACTATCGATGGAAAATAAGATGAATACTCTTTTTTTATAGGAACAACATATCTCCCATTTCTTACTGTAACAATAGGTTCTGCAATCATATTTTTATAAATTGATAAAGTGAAAAGGTCTTCGAGTTTTTCTATAATTTTTTCTCTCAAATCTCTTAATTTTCTTCTAATGGATTTCAACTCAGGAGATGCATCATCTTTCACATTACCCTCTTCATCAATACATCTTTCAATCTCAAGATTTATTGTTGAATCTTTTTTTATATTTAGAGCATATGAAAAAAGATTTGGATATCTATCTTTTTTATTTTCGATTGTCTCTTTAATCTCATTAAAAATGAGAAGGTTATTTTTTATTTTATCCAATTCAACTCCATTTAGAACTGATCTTACCTTTGCCTTTTTTATTATCTCTTCTGTTTCATAAAGTGAAGAAAAAGGTAAACCTCCTTCATTTTGTAAGAAATTTCTTGCTTCTCTTGTTTCTATTAATTTTAATTTAACAATCTCTGGTTCATTAATTGGCAATAGAGATGAAATAATATTTTTTGCTATTAATGTATTAGCATATCCTTTTAAGATTTCTAAAATTTTAAAATATTCAAGTACATTTAAACTATGTAAATCCATTTTAAAACTATTATATCATTTATTGCTAAAAATTTATTAAATATATAATATATTTTTATCCAATTTGAAACAAAGAAAGTAAATTTTAATCAAAGTTTTTACAAAGTATTATTATTTTTTATTAATGATAACTTTCAGTTGTTATAAGTTTAGAATTAATTATTTTCAAATTTTCAGATTTTGAATTTTTTAAAATACTTGACTCATAACTGATTTATGATTAACATTTTTTAATGAATAAGAAATATAAATTAATTTATGAGACAAAGGTGCCTTACACTTTTGTCTCATTAGTGGTATTTTGCTATGAATAAGAAGTATATTTCAACTTTATTAATTCTTGCATCTTTGTGGGGAAGCGATTATATGTTTATTAAAATTGGAATAAGTTCTATTCATCCTTCTCTTTTTACATCATTAAGATTTTTAATAGCATCAATAGTTTTTTTTGTTTTTTTAAAAATAAAAAAAGTATCTTTTAAAATTCCACTAAAAGATTTATTATTTATATTTCTTATCTCTTTAATTGATGTTTATTTACCTCAAATCTTAACCACAACAGGAGAAAAAACAGTTGCAAGTGGAATAACATCTGTAATTTTATCTTCATCACCAATATTTACTTTTATATTTGCATATTTTTTTCTTAAAGAAGAAAAGATAAATTTTTATAAAATTTTTTTTGTTATTTTGGGATTTTTAGGTGTTTTTATAATATTTTATAAAGAACTTTTAAATAGTAATGAATTTGTAATAACAGGATTTATTTTGATTCTTCTTGCATCAATAGCATATGCAGTTGGATTAATTCTTTTAAAAAAACTTAACAACAAAATTGATGTCTATCTTTCCTGTTTTTATCTTGTTCTTTTTGCTTTTTTTATCTCTATTCCTTTTACTATTCATTCAAATGGAGTTACTAACTCAAATTTTAAAATTTCTTCAGTTTTAGCACTTTTTTATAATGGAATAGTTTTGCAAGCATTTACATATGCATTTTTTCTTAATACTGTTAGAATTTTTGGTGCATCAAGAACTGCTTATGTTGGTTATTTTATGCCAATTTTCAGTATTATTTATGGATCAATTTTTTTAAATGAAGCTCTGACAATAAATATTTTTGTTGGAGGAGCCCTAATTTTACTTTCTGCATATTTAATCGAAAAAGGTTCATAAATTATTTTTAAAAGTTGTATCTTTAATTTTTTTAAATCTTCTTGGGTATTTTATTGGTGTTATTTGAATTTTTTTTAATATCAGTAAAATTTTCTCACTTTTAAAAAATGGTAACTCATATTCAAAAATGTCTTCAACGATTAAACCAAGTTCAGATAAAAAAACTTTATTTTTTTCAATCAAATTTATCTCATCTACCCCTTTCCATAAAAAAATTCTTCCATCTACTTTAACAAAAGGTGCAGTTAGTTCAAAAATTCCTGGAATTTTTAAAACCCATCTTGAAAAGACTTGTGAAAATTTCTCTCTTAAAGCTTCTTTATAATCCTCTTTTTTTATTAACTCCTCTCCTCTTCCCCATAAAATATCAACTTTTTCCAAAAGTAACTCTTTTACTACATTTTTTAAAAAATCAACTCTTTTTTTATTTGAATCTATGAGTAAAAATTCGCTGCTTGAGGTAAAAATCTTAAGTGGAATGCCAGGGATACCTGCCCCTGTTCCAATATCTAAATTTTTACCTTCTAATTTAGTTGAATTAAAATATTTTTTTAAATATACAATCGGCATTAATGAATCAAAGAATTGTTTAATTGCAATTTCTTCTTTTGTCTTTTCCCCTGTTAAATTGAATTTCTGATTATAAAAAATTATTAATTCAAGATATCTTTTTAATTTTTCAATTTTTTCATCATCAACATCTATATCA
>JAKPCM010000019.1 GCA_029553255.1 Caldisericota bacterium
GTTCAGGAAGCAAAGAAATATTTTGATAGATACCTGACTTCAAAAAATCCTGTGGGTTTATATATATGCAAAATCAGAGATATGGAAGCAGAGATTGAATTTAGAAAAGGTAATAAAATTAAAGCATTATCTATTGCAAAAGATAATTTACTTGAAGTTATTAATGATAAATATATAATTTCTAACATAAAAACAGGATTAATAGTGCCAAAAGACCGCCTTGTCCAATATCTAAAGGGCAGAGCGGATAGGTTTAGCCGATAATTATTGTATAGCCGATAATTATTATAGTGTGGTATTTAAAATGTTGTAGAATAAAAAATATAGAGTAATTAAAAAATGAAGGTCACTGTTAATATGGATAAAAGATTGCAGCATTTTATAGACCTTATTATTGTCTTTACCCAGAAGGACTTAAAGGTGAGATATAAAAACAGCTTTCTTGGTTATCTCTGGTCTGTGGGACATCCCCTTGCATTTGCTATTGTGTTTTATGTTGCCTTTAAACTGATCATGAGAGTACCTATAGAAAACTATGCATTATTTCTCATCTGTGGGCTCTTTCCATGGCAGTGGTTTTCAAATTCTGTAAGTGCGTCACCTATGATTTTTCTTGGAAATGCCCAGATTATAAAAAAGATTAATTTCCCTAGAAATATAATACCTTTTGCCCTTATCTTGCACGACATGCTCCATTTTATTCTTGCAGTCCCCGTGATAATAGTTTTTCTTTATTCATCGGGGTTAAAACCCCATTTATCATGGATTATAGGCATCCCGATTTTAATTTTAGCCCAGTTCTGTCTGACCTATGGAATCTCTTTAATAATTGCTTCCATAAACCTTTTTTTCAGGGATTTAGAAAGGCTTACCGTTATTTTTATAAACATACTGTTCTACGCTACCCCTGTTTTTTATTCTGAAACCATGATCCCTTCCAGATACGAGCTTTTTCTAAAATTGAATCCATTAACACCGCTTATAATAAACTGGAGAGGTCTTTTTCTTAAAGGGATTATTCTGTGGGATAGCATAATACTTTCTTTATGTTATGGAATTATATTCCTTGCCATTGGCCTGGTAATCTACAAAAAATTATCATGGCGTTTTGCAGAGGTATTATGAACGATATAGCCATAAGTTTTCAAAATGTAACAAAAATATATCCCCTTTATCATCATATAACAGGGGGTATAAAAAGCCTGCTTTTTCACCCTGTAAAGGCAGTTAAGTCTTTAAAAAGCTCACATTTCTTGGCACTTAAGGATATTTCTTTTGAGGTAAAAAAAGGAGAGGCCCTTGGCATTATGGGAAAAAACGGGGCAGGTAAAAGCACAATCCTTGGACTCATTGCAGGTGTTTTAAAACCTACTAAAGGAAAAATCATTGTAAATGGAAGAATATCGCCATTACTTGAGCTGGGGGCAGGGTTTCATCCTGAATTGACAGGAAGGGAAAACATAATTCTAAAGGGTGTTTTGATAGGTCTAACTCGTAATGAGATATTAAAAAAAATGGAAGATATAATAGATTTTTCAGAACTCGGGGATTTCATAGACCAGCCTGTGAGGATTTATTCATCAGGAATGCTGGCAAGACTCGGCTTTTCCATAATCGCAAATTTAAACCCTGAAATCTTACTGATAGATGAAATATTAGCTGTGGGTGACGAAACTTTTCAAAAAAAATGTTTCAATAGAATGCTTTCGTTTAAAAAAAACGGAATTACAATACTTTTTGTATCGCACTCAATAGAGAATATACGTTTTATATGTGACAGGGTTATTTGGCTTGAAAATCAAAATATTAAAGCAATCGATATTACAGAAACAATTGTTTCTAAATATATTGGTAATATGTAATTTATGATTCATGAATCAAAAAAAGCCTTGTGTTTTGTTTGGGATAATTTCGATATAATAGATTCGTGTTTAAAATTTGCTAATACCCTTCGTTTATTGGGAGTTGAAACAATTTTTATAACAAGAGAAGATTCTCTAAAAAGTCTTTTTATTTCCAATAATTTTATTCATTTTTCACTTTACAATTTAATGAAGGAACATTCAATCGCTGTGAAAAAATGGTTTGTGGATAATGAATTTGAATCTTATGAATCTATTGTGTACAAAGATATAAATGTATGGGATGACCTTTATTTTGAAAAAAAATGTTTAAAAAGAAAATATAGAACCCCTTTGGAAACAAGTTACAAACAGGAAATGATAGTAAAGGCAATGCTTTGTATTGAGGCATTTGATAATCTTATTAAAAAATATATTCCTCAATATTGTTTTGTTTGGAATGGTTTGGTTTATCCTCCAAAAGGTTTAAGATCTTTAAGTATAAAAAATAATATTCCCACATTTTCTCTTGAACGTGGATTATTGCCGGGTTATCTTGTTGTAGATCCAAAGGGTATAAATTATGGAGGTTCTTTGGGTGGTGAAAGCTGGCTTATTTTTTCAAAACATATTTCTGTTCCAGATTTCAAGGAGATTAAGCTGTATATAGAGAAATTTCGCAGAGAAAAAAAATCAGTAGTTACACAAAAGGATTACATTTCAAAAAGAAGTATATATAAAATATTGGATATACCAAAAAATAAAAAGATTATTTTTTTGCCGAATCAAATTGACTCAGATACAAACATCATCTACTATTCACCATTTTTTAAAACAAATGTAGACGCTATTGATGCTATTATTAAATCCCTTGCCAATATATCAGACGCAATTTTGGTTATAAAGACACATCCTGAAGATATCATAAAAGACATGGAATTATATCTTAAACTCCTTAAAAATAAAGGAAGGATAGTTTCTAGTATAAATTTACATTCTCTTATAGAGGCTTCACATGCAGTAATAGTTAGAAATTCCACAGTTGGTTTAGAGGCATTACTATATGATAAACCTGTAATCTGTTTAGGATACAGTGCCTATTCGG
This sequence comes from Caldisericota bacterium, assembly GCA_029553255.1. Taxonomy (GTDB): domain Bacteria; phylum Caldisericota; class Caldisericia; order B22-G15; family B22-G15; genus JAAYUH01. The sequence continues at coordinate 2,947 of JAKPCM010000019.1, forward strand.
GGAAAGGATTCACAATAGATGTAACTGATAGTAACACACTTCATAATGTATTGGTTGATATTTTAAAAGAAAAAAAACCTGAGATACCAAATAAAAATGAATTTTATCGTTTTCTTTCTCTTCTTTTAAATAATTATCACTTTAAATTAAACTTTACAGCTGAGGATGAAAAAAGAAATAGATTATTTTTAAAAAATCTCCTTTCCTTAAAAGATAAAGAGGAATAAGATGTGTTTGGTTTCTATTATAATACCTACATTTAATCGCCCTGATCTTCTTTACGAGGCTGTTAAAAGTTGTGTTTCTCAAACATATAGCAACTTAGAAATAATAGTTGTAAATGATGGTGGAGAAGATGTAGGCAAAGTGATTAATTCTTTTTTGGATTCTCGTATCAAATATATAATTCATGAAAAGAATAAAGGATTATCTGCTGCTAGAAATACAGGTATTAAAAAAGCAAAAGGTCAATATTTTATATATTTAGATGATGATGATATTTTGTATCCAGAACATATATCAGTTTTATTAAATTATATAAAAAAAGATGATTATAAGGTCGTTTACTCTGATGCTTATTGTGCTAAACAGGTTTATAATGGAGACAAATACTTCATTAAGAAAAGATATAAATTTTATTCCTTTGATTTTGATAAAAAGAGATTGTTAAAGGAAAATTATATCCCTGTGCTTTGTTTAATGCACCACAGGGATTGTCTCAATAAGACTGGTTTTTTCGATGAGAACCTTGTAAGGCTTGAAGACTGGGATCTATGGATTAATATGTCTCAATATTTTGATTTTTATCATATAAAGAAAATTACTTGTGAATACAGGGTAAGAAGCAGTGGAAGCTCTATGATGACAGGCAGAAAAGAACCTTTTGTTTGGTCTGGTCTTAATATTTTTTTTAAATATAAGAGACTATATGAACAAGATGAAAAATTATATAAATTCTATAAAAAAACAGTCAGTAATTCAATCGATTTTTTGATTAATAACATTTATGAAGAAGTGAGAGACAATTTAGACTACAATGAAATTCCATCAAGATATGACTACATTGAAAAAGCTATTGAACGCCTTTTACTTTTAAAAGACCATTACAAAGAAAATTTTAATCAATTACGTTATCTTATTGCTTTATTAAAGCATAAAAAAAGACAATTATATTTAAAAAAATGGAGCAAAATTGATCCCATATATGAATTAATTTAGAACTTTAAAGCTATATTTAGCAAGGATTTAAAAAGGATTTAAATATGAATGAACAAATTGATTACAATGTTAGGCTTATAGCCTTTTATTTGCCACAATTTCACCCAATACCCGAAAACGATGTATGGTGGGGTAAAGGATTTACAGAATGGACTGCTTGTGTTTTGGCTCGTCCCAGATTTGAAGGACATTACCAACCTCGTATCTCTTCAGAATTAGGTTTTTATGATCTTAGGTTGCCAGAGATAAGAGATATGCAGGCTTCTTTGGCAAAAGAACATGGAATTTTTGGTTTTTGTTACTGGCATTATTGGTTTAACGGGAAATTGCTACTTGAGAAACCTTTTGAAGAAATTTTAAAAACTGGAGAGCCTGACTTTCCTTTTTGTCTTGCGTGGGCAAATGAAAATTGGACTCGCAGATGGGATGGGTTAGATAAGGAAATCCTTCAAAAACAAGAATATGGCGGGCATGAAGATGATAAAAAACATTTTGAATATCTTCTTCCTGCATGGAAAGATAAAAGGTCTATTAAAATTAATGATAAACCTCTTTTTCTTATATACCGACCTAAAGATATACCGGATGTTTCTAATACAATAAATAGATGGAAAGAATGGGCTCAATCGAAAGGGCTTCCAGGATTATATATAGTTGCTATTAGAAACCCAATTGAAAAGGATAAATTTGAATTTGAAAAATTTGGTTTTGATGGGGAATTGATTTTTCAGCCTGATTTTTATGCACTCCATGAGTTTTATAAAGATATATCAAAGGATGAGTCGATTCTTTTTAAAATTTTAAATTCAACGGATATAGTGATACCTTATGATATTGCATGGCCAATAATGGCAAAAAGGGCAGAAGATGTGCTAAATCAAGAAAACGTTTTTCCATGTGTTATTCCATCATGGGATAATACACCAAGAAGAAAGAAAGGAGCTCTTGTTTTACATGATTCTTCTCCCGAGATTTATGCGAAATGGCTAGATGTTGAAATAAAAAGAGTAATAAACCGTGACAAGGATAAAAGAATTGTTTTTATCAATGCATGGAATGAATGGGGCGAAGGAAATTATTTAGAACCTGATTTAAAGTTTGGTAGAGGATATTTAAATGCAACTAAAGATATAGTGGAAAGGTATTTAAGTAATGATATGGGAAAAAATATAAACAAAAAGAATGAAGAGGAGGTCAAAAAATTTTTCTTAAATAGAGAAGAAGTTTTTAAACAGTTCATCGAGGAAACCATTCGTATAAATAGATTTTTAGAAACATATATAGATGATTATGCACTTTTGGATTTTTATAAAGAATATACAAGAAAACTCGAGAAACAGATTATGAATTTCTACTTATCCAGAGGAGGTAAACTCCTTTTAAAATATTATAGGTGGAGAGATAAATTGTTTCCAGAAGACTCTAAGCGAAGGAAAATATTAAGTAGAATTTTTTCAAAATGACCATACCAAAAGTTACCATTTTAATTATAAACTATAATGAACCAGAACTCACATTTGACTGTTTAAATGCTTTAAAAAAACAAATTTTTAAAGATTTTGATATAGTTTTAGTGGATAATGGCTCAAGTCACGAGTTGGTTAACGCACTCAAAAAATTCATTTCGCAGATGCATTTAAAAATAACTTTTTTACCTCTAAGTGTTAATTTGGGATTTTCCGGGGGTAATAACAAAGCACTTGAGAAGTCAACAGGTAAATATATAGCCTTATTAAATAACGATGCATTACCTGAACCAAATTGGCTCGCAGAACTTGTTTCTGCAATGGATGCAGACCCCGAGATAGGTGCATGTGCTTCTAAAATACTTGTTTATAATTCGGACATTATTGATAGTGCTGGCGATGGATTCTTAAGGAGCCTTAAGGGATATAAAAGGGGAGAAGGAGAGGACAAAAACAAATTTTCTAAAAAAGAGTATGTTTTTGGGGCATGTGCTGCAGCAGTTTTATATCGTAAAAAAATGATAGAGGAAATAGGCTTTCTCGATGAAGATTTTTTTCTTATACATGAGGATACTGATTTTAATTTCAGGATACA
>JAKPCM010000031.1 GCA_029553255.1 Caldisericota bacterium
TTAAATCTTTTAATCAATTAAAGGGGTTATGACTATGGTGTTAAAAAGGAATTTAGAATATTGGCAAATATCTCTTAAGAATCCAGAAGCTGCAGTGGATGAGTATTACATATTTGATGAAGTAATTATTGAAGATAAAGAATTGATCCGGAAAGTAGAAAGATTAAGGGAACTGATCATAAGTTACTGTGTAATGCTTGAGAAAGACAAAAAAGCCGCAGAAAAAATACTTGATGAAATTTATGAAATCATAACATCAATTGATAAAATACAATATACAGAATTCATTGCATTCTGGAAGGCTTTAGACATGTCATTTTCTGTATTTAAGAAATTACCAAACCAGAAAGTTATTTTGGCTGAATTGTTAGAAAAGTACTGCTCACGCAGAAGACAATTATATGATAAATTGGGTTATTCAAATGTTACGGTTCAAGCTTTATATGATAGTGGAGCTTCCAGAAAGAAGGGGACAGCTGGAATAATAAAAGTATTAGATTTGGCAAGTAAAATACTTAGTTTAAAGAAAGATGAACATTTAAAAACTATTAAAGAAGTTAAAACCTGTAATCGGGGATATTTTTTACCTGATAAAGGAGATAAAAGACTTTTTAAGCTATTTTGTAAAAGATTCAATATTGCTTATCAATTCGGAAAGGATCATCAAGGGAAAGAGCCAGACATTGTTTTGAAAATAGGTGATCATTTCTTCATAATAGAAGCTAAGCATATTAAAGAATCTGGTGGTGCTCAAGATAAACAAATTGTTGAGACAATAGAGTTTATAAAATATTCAGAAAATTCGGAATTTATTCATTATCTTTCATTTGTGGACGGTGTCTATTTTAATAATTTCATTTGGACTCCACCCGAGAACAGCTCAAAAGTAAACAGACAAAAGAAAGATATTGAAAAATATTTAGAAGAGAATCCTAACAATTTCTTTGTTAATACAGCCGGACTTAAAGAAATTTTTGAAGATCTATCAAAAAATAAAATTTAAGCGACAGAGAAGCCCGCATCTTCATAAATACCAAAAAGTTCCCAGCCCTCAAACTTTTGGCTTTTAAGAGTTGAATAGAAAGAGAGAAGATTTATTTTTCTTTGTGGGTAAGAATTTCCTTATTTCTTACTTCACGCCACCATTTATCAATTTCATCTTTTCTAAATCTCCATTGATTAGCAATTTTCACGGCGGGGATTTTGCCTTCCCTTGCCATTTTATAAAAAGTAGATTTTCCTATTTTTAAATATTTTGCGGTCTCCTCAAGGGCCATTATTTCAGAGAAACCTTCCATTATAAGTTTAATTCCTTTTTAACCTGCCAAAGTTTATCATCGTTTAATATCACATAATAATAGCAAAAAAAAGCAAAAAGTCAAATATTTTTTTAAAAATTTGTGTCAAAAAAATGAAATTGAAGAAATAAAAAAATACATTCACAAAAAGAACAACAAGAAAAGTATCAGAGGTAAATGAAATAAGTTATAACAGTAAGATATACATTGTTTTGAAATATAAAGGATATTCATTAGCAAGTATGAAAATAAAAGTTAGAGAAAATCCTAATAAGTGGATTAAATTATTTTATAAAAATGAACTTTTAGTAAAATATAATTTGGAGGTTTCGAATGAAAAATAATAATTTTTTTCTTTTTCATTTTTTCAAGATCAATATTCAGTATTTGTTTTGAACGACA
>JAKPCM010000047.1 GCA_029553255.1 Caldisericota bacterium
TGTGATGGAAAAAAATAAAAATTTTGTTATCATAACAGGTATTTCAGGAGCAGGTAAAACTAAAGCTTCTGAGTTTCTTGAGGATATTGGATATTTTTGTATAGATAATCTTCCATTAAATTTAATAGAAAAATTTGTTGAGATTTTCAAAAAAGGAATTTCAAATGTAAATAAAGTTGCAATAACTCTTGATATAAGAGAAAAGGATTTTGATATAAATTTTCCAGAGATAATAAAAGATATTAATAAAAAAGGGATAAATCCTTTTATTATTTTTCTTGATGCTAATGAAGAGATACTTATAAAAAGATATAAAGAAACAAGAAGAAAACATCCTTTATATAGCGAAGAAGGATTGAGTTCATCAATAAAAATTGAGAAAGATATGTTAAAACCAACAAAGGAGATTAGTGATATTGTAATTGATACTACTGAGATGAAACTTTCAGATTTAAAGAGTAGAATTGTTGAGATATTAAAAGAGGAAAAAAGTAATTTAATCTCGATAACAATAATTTCATTTGGATACAAATATGGTATACCTTTAGATTCAGATTTAATGTTCGATGTCAGATTTTTACCAAATCCATTTTATATGGATAATTTAAAAAACACTACAGGTTTAGATGAGGAAGTGAAAAATTTTGTTTTATCTAATGATGCAACAAAAGGATTTTTAATTAGATTTAAAGATTTAATTTTGTTTCTCATACCCCAATATATAAATGAAGGAAAAAGCTCTCTAATAATATCCTTTGGATGTACAGGAGGAAGACATCGTTCTGTAGTTATTGCTGAAGAAACTAAAGATTTTTTGGAAAAGAATGGATTTAGATGTACAATATTTCATAGAGATATAAGGAAATGAACAAAGATAAAATAAAAGGCTTTTTCAAATGGTTATATCCTGGAATGAACATAAAGAGATGGATTCTCCTTATGATAATTGGTCTGATAATTTTACTACTTGGTTTGATGGTTATTCTTGACTTTACAAGGTTGGGTATAATTAAGAGATATGTTATAGATTACATAATAATTTTTATGAAGGGAAATTATACATTTCCAGTATGGCTAACAAGATTAATTGCATTATTATATATGATATTAGGTATTTTTCTTATAATTTTTGGTTTTTCCAAACTTATGAATTCACTTTTTACTGCTCTTCTTAAAGAAAAAAGAAATGAAGTTGTAAATATTGTTCATGACTATAGATTCAAAAGTAAAGTAAAAAAAGTAGTTGCTTGTGGTGGAGGAACTGGTCTTTCAACAATTTTAAGAGGTCTAAAAGAGTATCCATTTTATCCAGTTGCAATAGTTACAGTTACAGATGATGGAGGAAGCTCTGGAAAATTAAGAGAGGAACTTGGAATTCCACCTCCTGGAGATTTAAGGAACTGTATAATAGCACTCTCAGAAAGCGAGGAATTTTTAAAAGATCTTTTCCAATATAGATTTAAAGAGGGAGAAACTTTACAAGGACATTCAATTGGTAACCTAATAATTGCAGGTTCAATAAAACTAAAGGATAGTTTGATTTATGGAATAACAAAATTAGAGGAGACTTTAAATTTATCTGGTAAAGTTTTACCTGTTTCAGAAAGTATAATCACTTTAAGAGGAGAATTTGAAGATGGAGAGGTTGTTTTGGGTGAAACTAATATAAGAAATAGAGGTAAAAAAATTAAAAAAATTTCACTTGAGCCATTTTATGCAAAACCAGCATTTGAGGTTTTATATGAGATTGAAACTTCAGAATTGATAATCATAGGTCCAGGGAGTTTATATACTTCAATAATTCCTCCACTACTATTTCCATCTGTGGTTGAATCAATAAAAAAGTCAAAGGCTAAAAAGATTTACATATTAAATTTAATGACAGAAAAAGGTGAGACAGACGATTTTACTGCTTCAATGCATGTTCAAAAAATTTATGAACATACAGGAGAAAATATTTTTGATTATATTATTGTTAATAATGGAAAAATTGGAGAATATTATTTAGATAAATATAAGAAAGTAGGTTCTTACCCTGTCGAAATAGACGAAGAGAATTTAAAAAAATTAGGATTAAAAATTATAAAGGATGATATTGTTACTGTTGAAAATGGATATTTAAGACATAATTATTTAAAAATAAGGGATCTGCTTAAAGATATGTTAAAGTGGAAAAAATAGATAATTTTACACAAATTGTCAAGAGAGATTTGTTAAAAATAGATATTTATAAACCTGATGAAGCATTATCAGAAATTCAAGGATTTCTTTTATCAATTGGTAAAATAATAATCACTAAAGAAAAAACTAAAATAAATTTCACTCTTTCATCTCCTGAAATAGCAAGAAGAGTTATAAAATTATTAAAAATAACGGGGTTTAATAAATCTCTAAAAATTATTGAAAAAAAAGGAAGAAAATATTTTGAAATAGAATTTAATATACTATTAAAAGATTTGTTAAATTTAAAAATAATAGATGAAAATGATTTAAAAGTTCATTTTAGACCCAAGAGTGAAGAAGATATCAAGTCGTTTATAAGAGGTGCTTTTTTAGGTTCTGGAGTTGTCAGAGATCCTAAAAAGGGTTACTATCTTGAATTAAGATTTCAAAAAGAGTCCTCAATATTTGAAATATTTGAAATCTTAAAAATTATACACTTTAATTTTAAGGATAGAGATAGGAAAAATTATATAATATTATATTTACAGGATAGAGAAAACATTAAAGAG
>JAKPCM010000057.1 GCA_029553255.1 Caldisericota bacterium
ATTTTCGTGTAATCTTTGCATAATAAGAATAACAACACTAACTTCATTGTCTACCTTTCTACTGTATATAACATTGTCCAGCCAATCATTTGTATTTCGTATAATTGTATCAGACAAGGCGTCAACGGCGTTGACAGGGTCATCCAATAGAATAAAATGACCGTGTATACCACTTATAGTGCCGCCTACAGAAGTGGCATACCTAAAGCCACCTACCTGATTATCTTTTACTACTCTAAATAGCTGTTTAGTGTCGCTATCTTCTTTTATCTTAACATCGAAAAAATATTTTTTAAATAAGTCGCTTCTCATAACATCCCTACAACGCTCGCTTATATTTATAGATAATTGATAGCTGTAGCTCACGCTAATAAAAGGGATTGTATAGTCGTTAACCCAGCACCACAGCGGAAAATAGATATTTAAAATAGAGGTTTTGCTCATTGAAGGTGGTATGTTTATTATCAAATCGTATTCTTTTTTTTCTCTACGAAATACACGTTCTGCAACACTTTGCAGTTCGTCACACAAATATTTGATATGCCAGTTGTCTACCAAAGGTTCGTGATTTACTGTACCCCAAAAAAATTTAAAAAATTCATAAAAACTCTTTCTTAATAAACTACGTTTTACTCCTATATCGAAAGTATTTATTGTTTTTTCATCCATTACCTTTTACTTTTTCTATTAAGGCATTTAGCTGTTTTTGTTCCTCTAATGTTAGATTGTTTATATTTACCTCTACTTTTTTTACATCTTCATAGCTAAAACTCGCTTGGGCATTTACATTTACGTTTTGATTTAGAGCTTGTTTGTCCTCTTCTGATCCATATAATTTTATTACACTAATTAAAGCCGTCACATTATTTGAATTTAATAATTTTCGTTTCGCTGCATTAGCCACCTTCAATTTATCTGATTTTAATTTTTCATCTATTTGCTGATATTCTTTACTATTAACTTGAATTTTTCTGTAAAATGTTATTTTTGAAAATGGTAAAAAAGCTATCAGTTCTGAAATAGTAGATGGATGATAATCTTCTATAAATTTAAGAGATTTTTCTAAAACATATTTTTTTGTATATTTTTCAACAGCCATTTTTTTATACAAATTTACATATTTTTTTTTATATTGTATCAAATGTTTCAAATAAAGTAAAATAAAAAAAGCAACTTGTTGATTATCAACACCTTACATCCTTTTTTATTTTCGTGTCAATAAATTTTTATTTTTATTAGCCTGTTTTTTTGTCAATAAAACATATTATTTTGCCTTTTTTATCACTTTTTTATAAAACGCCTTGTAATCCATACCAGTCCTTATAATCAGCCTCAAAGCCAAATCCAGATTGAAGTCTTACACACCTTACAGTGCCTTACA
>JAKPCM010000101.1 GCA_029553255.1 Caldisericota bacterium
AAGTACTATCGATGGTTTTTATATATTTAAAATTATCGATAGAATCGATGACTTTGAGAGTTTTAAAGACAAGGTAAAAGAAAAATATATAAATGTTGAAGCAAATAAAAGATTAGCTCAACTTAAAGATAAATTAATGGAAGAAAATCAAGATATTATTGTTTATGGAAATAGAGTAGAAAAAATTATTAATTGGTATAACACAGTTTTTTTAGGAAAAGGAGGATAATTTGAATATTTCAATTAAAAGTGAAGATAAAAATAAATTAGAGTTCGAAGTTTTATATGATTTAGACGAATATAACAATATTTATAACAAGATTTTAAATAAATTTAGAAACAGAGTTAAAATACCAGGTTTCAGGCCAGGTAAAGCACCAGATAATATGGTAAAAAATGCTGTTGGAGAAGATGCAATCTTTGAAGAATTGAAAAAAGAGATAAGAGATTCAAGCATTGAAAAGATATTTAAAGAAAATAAGGAACTTTTTCCTTCAATTGAAACAAATTTTTCAGAGTTTTCAAAAGAAAATTTAAAATTTTATATAACAACCTATAAAATACCTGAAGTTAAATCTGTTGATTTAAATGAGATAGTTAATAATATAAAAGATATTAAAGAAGAGGATATTGATAAAAAAATAAAACAGTTACAGGAGGAAATGAAAGAATTTGTTCCTAAGGAACAGGGAGTTGTTGAAGATGGAGATTATGTTATTTTTAAATACAGGTTTAATAAAGAAGAGGATTTTAAAGAAATTGCAGTTATTGTGGGAGAGAAAAGAAATATACTTGAAGACTATTTAATTGGTTTATCAAAAGGTGAAAGAAAAGAGATTAGTATCAATAGTAATAATATTGAGATAGAAATATCAGAGATCAAAAATCCTAAATATCCTGAAATCAATGAGGAATTTATAAAAGATTTTGGCGCAAATAATATGGATGAATTTAAATCAAAAGTTAAAGATATTATATTAAAAGAGAGATTTCAAGATGAGTATTTAGAAAGGATGATACAGGAAAAATTAATTAAAATTAATGATTTTTATATTCCAGAAACTTATATAAAAGATGAAACATACCATAAAATTGAGCATCTTAAGGAGGAGTTATTAAAAAGTGGATACACACTTGAAGAGTTTCTCAATGAAAGAGGAGAGACCTTAGAAGATCTTGAAAAAACTTTTGATGTTAACTCAACAGTAGAGATAGCATATGATATTATACTTGATATTCTATCTAAAGATATTGAAGTAACCGATGATGATATAAAAAATCAGTATCCAGATAATTATGAATTTATTATTAATAATGAGGAACAGAAAAGTAGAGTCATATATTATTTAAAGAAGGTAAAATATTTAAGAAATATAATTGAGGAATTAAAGAAAATTGGTGGAGCAGGCGGGATTTGAACCCGTGACCTCATCCTTGCGAAGGACGCGCTCTCCCTCTGAGCTACTGCCCCATATAATTATAAACTATATAAAATAAAAAGTTAAAAATAGTTTACAAAAGTAAGCTGTCTGTTTTTGTAAACATAAAAAAATTAAAATTGTATGGTATAAATTTTATACCCAATCTCTTGGACCAATAAATCTTATCCTCCCGGTTGCGGGAGTTACATAGATAATAATAACTCTTGGAAGTATAGAGGTCTCTGAAAAAGTAATCCAGACACTTATTCCTATGGAAGCAGGAATCTATATTACAGATAAAAATATTGATTCCCTTTTTCACGGGAATGACAAAATGGAGAAGCTGGATTCCCGTATACACGGGAATGACAGAATGGAAGTACTGGATTCACCATTTTCCCTTCTTTTGGAAGGATAAGAATAATAAAATAGAGAATTCTTCATTAATAAATCCACCTATACTAAATTAATAAAGGTGAAGTAATGACTTTGCAACTATAAGCGAACAATATCTCTATGCAATAACACACTTGATTGACATTTTTATTTCCTTATTCTGTATTCTAATATCAAGATATGATAACAAAATCTGATAGTTATGAAAACATAGATAATTTAAGACATTTATTTTCTTTTGTTTTTTTAAAATATGTATATTCTTTATCATACAAGCGAAATACCAGTTATTAGATTACGATTAACAAAAGAATTAGGTACATATAGATATGAAATTAGCTCTGTTATACTCTAACCATACTTCATTTTTTAAAAAAAGAAAAAAATTTTAAATATCAATAACAAATTGTTAAAATAAAAAAATAGAAATATTATAAAATGATAGAGAAGTGAAAAAAAGATTTAATCGGAGTATTAAAAGATAAAAGAACTAATCAAGGAGGTAATATGAAACAGGAAGAGGACAGAGGACTTACCACTCAAGAGGCACAAAAAAGACTTTTAGAGTTTGGTCCAAATCAAATCTTTAAACCATCTAAAATAAGTTTTTTTGGAATAGCTAAACATGAAGTAACAGAACCAATGATTCTTCTTCTTTTAGTTGTTGGCTTTTTCTATAGTATTTGGGGAAAATTTACAGATGCTATCACAATTTTTGTGGTTATTTTTTTATTGATTTTATCAGAAGTTTACAATGAATTTCGAGCAAAAAAAGCAATTGCTTCTTTAGAAAAAATTGCTGCTCCAAAAACAAAAG
>JAKPCM010000140.1 GCA_029553255.1 Caldisericota bacterium
GAGTAAGAAAAGAAAGAAATAATATAAAAGAAAACAAAAATACTAAAAATTTTTTTATAATATCTCCTTTCATAATTTAAAATTATACCTTTTTATTAGTTATAAATCCTAAAAAAATTCTAATAATTTACTAATTTTCGTAGAAACCTTAAATTTGAAAACTACAAAAATCTCTATTATTTTATTTGTATCTAAAATTTTTATTAATATACTCAATTCAAAATCAATTAAAAAAGGTTATTATAAAATATGAAAATCATTATGAAAATGCAAATATCTTAAAATTTTTTTAAAGAAAAATATAAAATAAAGAAAATAGGAATATTTAGCTCTTATATAAGAAAAGAGGAAAATAAAAAAAGTGATATCGATATTTTAATAGAATTAGAAGATGACTCAAAAATAAGCCTACTTGATATTGTAAGGATTGAAAGATTTTTAACTGAACTTATAGGAATAAAGGTTGATGTTTAAATATTTTTAATTTTAAAGAAAAATACTGATTAACCTTATTATTGAAAATTCTTATAAATTTAAGATTGTTTTAAGAATTAAAATAGCTCCTTTTTTATCAAGGGGTTTATTTTTATTTCCACATTTTGGTGAATATATACAAGATGGGCAACCATCTTCACATTTACAATTATTAATAACATCATATCCATAACTTAAGAGTTTTTCAATATAATCAAATCCTTTTTTTGAGAATCCAATTCCACCAGGATATGCATCATAGATAAATATTGTTGGTCTATCTGTATCTGGATGAATTGGATGAGATAGACCTCCTAAATCTCTTCTATCACAAATTGCAATTAATGGGAATATTCCAATTAGAAGATGCTCAAGAGCATGGATTGATCCATTAAAATCATAACTTTTATTTATAACATCTCTTTTTATATCATCATTTATATAAAACCAGAAACCCTTTGTTTCGAAAATTCTTGATGGTAATTCAAGAGGATATTCTCCTATTAAATCATTTGTGAAATGTTTTCTTTTTTGATATCCAATAACCTGAGATGTAACTTCAAGGTCTCCATAAAAAATATTTAAATCATTCCTTTTTTTGTTTTCTAAGAATTTAATAATTTTTGTTGAATTAATTTCAAGAGATTGAGTGTAATAATCAACATCTTTCTTAGTTAAAAATATCTCTTTACCTCTCAAATCTAAATCTTTTACAATGAAAGAATCACCTTCAAAATAGTAAACCGCACCTGGATGTGCCTCATTAAATGCTCTTCCTTCATCTATTCTCTCAACCTCTTTACCGCTTTCATCAAACAAAACAAAATCATCCTCTTCAAAACTTCTCAATGTTACATATTTATGTGGCATATCGGAAATTGATGGTATCAATCTTCCCTCTATATCTTTTAATTTATTTTCCTTCATTAATATATTGATTTCATCTCCAAAGAAAAAATCATCAAATTTATGAATTGGAATTTCATAAGAGGCACAAAGAATATGTTTTTTCAGTAAGTTTGTATTATAAGGATCAATTATTAGATTTTCACTTCCTTTTTCAAAAATTTCCTCAGGATGATTAACAATATATTCATTCAAGGGATCTTTTTCTCCTAAAAATATTGTATAACCTGTAGATTTTCTTCCTGATCTTCCACTCTCTTGTAAAAACGATGAAATTGTTCCAGGATATCCAACTATTAAAGAAACATCCAAATCTCCAATATCAATTCCAAGTTCAAGGGCAGTTGTTGAGATAACAAAATTTATCTCTCCATCCAATAATTTTCTTTCTATCTCTCTTCTTTTTTCTTTTGAATATCCCGCTCTATATGGAAGTAACCTTTTTTTATCTTCATCATCCAATTTTTCTCTCAAATACCTATATAGAAGTTCAACTCCTTTTCTACTTTTCATAAAACAGATGCCTCTATAGTTTGATTTTATTAGTGACTCAACAATCCATATAGCTTCACTATATAAAGATCTATCATCTGGTGTTTTTATAAAAAAATAAATTTTTTTATTTCTTGGTGCATCATCACTTGAAATTATTTTAATATCTTCACCATAAAGATTTTTAAAAAATTCATTAGGATTTCCTACAGTTGCAGATGAAAAAACAAATGTTACATCCTTTTCATAAAATTTAAAAACCCTCTTCATTCTTCTTATTAAAGATGCTACATTAGAACCAAATACGCCATTATATATATGTGCTTCATCGAAAACAACAAAAGATAGTTTTGATAAAAAATTGCTCCAGTTTGTATGATATGGAAGGATTGAATAGTGAATCATCTCTGGATTTGTGAAAATTATCTGAGAACTTTCTCTTACTTTTTTTCTCTCTTCATAAGGAGTATCTCCATCATAAATTCCTGTTCTTATATCAGGAGTAATATTATAAATTTGTCTTTCTTGGTCTCTTGTTAATGCTTTTGTTGGATAGACATATATCGCTTTTTCCCCTGTTTTTAAAAAATTATAAATAGGAAGATGGAATGCAAGTGTTTT
>JAKPCM010000159.1 GCA_029553255.1 Caldisericota bacterium
ATTGAAAATTTAGAACAAAAATACGAAGAAATATATCTTTTGAGAAACGAAGAAGTCTATAAGATATATGACTTTGAACAAGGCAGAGGTTTCCAACCTGACTTTCTTCTCTTCTTGAAAACAAAAGATAAGAAAGAATTGCAAAATGGATCTAAAGCAGAACTGTATTACCAAATATTTATTGAGCCAAAAGGAAATGAATATATTGGAGGTGATGGAACTTTCAAAACTGGAAAAGAAGGTTGGAAAGAACAGTTTTTAGAAGAAATTACTGAAAAATATGGATTTGAAAAAGTGATAACAGCTGAAAACCTAAATTATAGATTGATTGGTTTACCATTCTTTAACAAAATTAATAATTCTAACTTTAAAAAAATGTATGAACAAATAATAAATGAATAAGATGAGACCTTTGCATAAGAAAAAGAAACATTGTTAGTTAAGATATTTTATCTTTATTGTTATGATATTATGTGTAAATATGTGTTATTTATTAAAGTGAAAGGAGTTGAGATGGGAGAACATTTTTATAGTGTAGTTTTACCAAGAATGAAAAAAGTTTTGGCTTATGATAAATCGAGTATTTCAAAAGAGATAATAGACTATCAGGGTAACAGCTTTTTCAAATATTACGAGCTCGAGCAATACAAAAAAACGTTATTTAACTCAACCTGCAAATGGATTAATAAAATCAGCAATGATGAGGTGGAATTCGAAGATGGAAGAAAAATTGATACAAAAGTTTTAGATTATAAATTAATAAAACCATTAATTTGGTGGGAGTGAGTATGAAAGTAACAAACATAAATATCAACATCTTAAAAGAAATTATACAGAGAATTTCTGAACGTGAAAAAGAGACACAATTGAAAAAGAAATTCCCAAAATATGATAAATGGTTAGAAGGGAAAGATTATCCAACGGCGTAAACTATGCCATTTACATATTTTCTTTTTGAATTAGGCGTTTAGGTAATAAAGTTTTTATCAACATTTTGTATTAAAAGAAAACCTTTACAATAATTAGTAAGCTCTAGCAATACCGCATTGGGAAATGATTTGTAATAAAACAAGCAAGCCGTGTTGGATAGAAGGGTTTACACTGTTTGAGCAAGCTAAAGCTTGCGAGTTTGTAAACCCCAAGAGGTGATTGCGTAGTTTTATCAAATCATTTCCCCAG
>JAKPCM010000162.1 GCA_029553255.1 Caldisericota bacterium
GTTTTGAAGAGAGAGTAAAACCCTTAGAATTAAATCCAGAGTTTGCTTCTTTAACACTCGGCACAGTGAATTTCGGAGAAGGTGTTTTTTATAATCCCTTAGATTGGATAAAAAGATTTGCAGAGATTATGAATCAAAGAAAAATTAAACCTGAAATTGAAGTTTTTGAAAAAGGAATGGTAGACAACACTTTAAGACTTCTAAAAGATGGTTTACTTAAAACTCCACTCCATTTTGATTTTGTACTTGGTGTCCCTGGAGGAATGAATGGAGATCCAGAAAATTTAATTTTTCTTATAAAATCAATTCCTGAAAATTCTACATGGACAGTTGCGGGAATTGGAAAGTATGAATTTCCATTAGGAATAATTGCAGTAACTTTAGGAGGAAATGTAAGGGTAGGATTTGAAGATAATATTTTTCTTAAAAAAGGAGTTCTTGCTGAATCAAACGCTCTTCTTGTTGAAAGAATAGCAAAATATAGTTTAGAATTTGGAAGGGAAATTGCAACTCCAGATGAAGCAAGAAAAATTTTAAGTATTGTTAAATAATTTATTAAATCTCCATAAATTTTAAATCTTTAGAGATATTCAATTTCGCTTCAGTTTTATTTATAACATCATTAACAGTAGTATCTGGATGTATCTCTTTTAACAATAATCCATCTTTATTTACTTCAATTACTGCAAGTTCAGTTACGATTAAATTGACCTTTTTACTTGCAGTTAAAGGATATGTACACCTTTTTAAAATTTTTGGTTCACCCTTTGCTGTATGTTCCATAGCAACAATTAATTTCTTTGAGCCAACTGCAAGATCCATTGCCCCACCAATTCCAGCTATCATTTTTTGAGGAATTATCCAATTTGCTAAATTTCCCTCTTCATCGACTTGTATACCACCAAGAACAGTAACATCAATATGTCCACCCCTTATCATTGTGAATGATAAAAAGGTATCAAAAAAAGATGTATATGGAAGGGTTTTAACAGGTACATTTCCAGCATTTGTTATTTCATAATCTGGATTCTCTTTGTTCACTTCTCCGATCCCAAGAATTCCATTTTCTCCCTGAAAAATTATTTTAAAACCTTTAGGTATATAATTCGATACAAGGGTTGGAATTCCAATACCAAGATTAACAAAATCCCCATCTTTGAGTTCTTTTGCTACCCTTCTTGCTATAATTTCTTTAGGATCCATTTTAATTTCCTCCTCTCACAATATAGTCAATGAAAATACCCGGTGTTTCTATATCGTCTGGATTCATACCTCCAAGTTCAAGCAAATTTTCTATTTCTACAATTACTTTCTTTCCAGCAAGAGCAAGGACATGATTGAAATTTCTTGCAGTTCCATGATATTTTAAATTTCCAAACTCATCTCCCCATTTTGCTTTGATTATAGATATACCACCACCGATAGCAGTTTCAAGCAAATATTCTTTCCCATTAACAGTTATTTTTTCTTTACCTTCTTCGACTATGGTTCCAATACCAACTGGTGTTAAGATTCCACCAAGACCTGCACCATAAGCTCTTAATCTTTCAATTAATGTACCTTGAGGTACAAATTCGATTTCTATTTCCTTATTTAAATATTGTTTTTGCGATTCAATATTGGTTCCAATGTGTGTTGTGATAATTTTATCTACTCTTCTATTTTTAATAAGCCTTCCTATCCCTTTATCAGGAAAAGATGTGTCATTACAGATGAGTTGTAAATTTTTAGCACCAGTTTCAAGAATTGCATCAATTAGTATTTCGCTTGTTCCATCTGCAAGGAAACCTGCGATTTGCAATAAAGAGCCATCTTTAAAATCAGATAACCTCAATGCTTCTAAAGGACTCTTAATTTTTTCAAACACTCTTCACCTCCCTAAGTTACAATTATAATATAAAATAAAAAATGTTATAATATTTAGATAGTTTTTAAGTTAAGGAGGTTTGTTATCCTCAGTTCTAAAAAAATAAGAAAAGAATTTTTAGATTTTTTTGAATCAAATGAACATTTAATACTTCCATCTTTTTCATTAATTCCAAAAGACCCAACTCTTCTTTTTACTGCTGCTGGAATGGTTCCTCTTAAATCATATTTTTTAGGTGAAGAAGAACCACCAAAAAGAAGAATTGCAACCTGTCAAAAATGTTTAAGAACAAATGATATTGAACAGGTTGGTAAAACAATAAGACACCATACTTTTTTTGAGATGCTTGGGAACTTTTCAATAGGAGATTATTTCAAAGAAGATGCAATTTTATGGGCATATGAACTTTTAACAAAAAATTTTGGATTAAATAAAGAAAAAATTTGGGTTTCAATATATCCTGATGATGATGAAGCTCTAAAAATTTGGAAAAAAGTTGGAATCTCTGAAGAAAAGATAGTTAAATTAGAAGATAATTTCTGGCAGATGGGTGAGGAAGGACCCTGTGGCCCAGATTCTGAATTATATTATGATTTAGGTGAAGATTTCCCCTGTAAAGATCCATCCTTAGGTCCTTTAAATGAAGGAGATAGATTCTTAGAGGTATGGAACCTTGTTTTCACTCAGTTCGATAGAAAAAAAGATGGATCACTTGATCCTCTTCCGAGAAAAAATATAGACACTGGCATGGGCTTAGAAAGAATGACTATGATACTTCAAAATAAAAAGAGTAATTTTGAAACAGACCTTTTTTCAAAAATAATTGAATCAATTAAAAATAATCTGAATGTTGATTATAATGAAGAAAATAAAATTAATATTAGAGTTATAGCTGATCATATCAGAGCAATAACTTTTTTGATTAATGAAAATCTCTTTCCCTCAAATGAGGGTAGAGGTTATGTTCTAAGAAGATTGATAAGAAGAAGTTTTTCATCTGGATGGTCTCTTGGTGCAAGAGATCCATTTTTATATAAAATATATCCATCTGTTATAGAAACATTTTCAGGAGTTTATGATTTAAAACAGGATGAAAAAATAATAAAAATTTTACATAGCGAGGAGAAAAATTTTATTGAGACATTAAGCAGGGGTCTTGACTTTCTTTACAACTTAATAGATAAAGCAAAAAAAATAAACTCAAATGAAATTTCTGGGAAAGACATTTTCTTTCTTTATGATACTTATGGTTTTCCTCCAGAACTATCTGAGGATATATTATCAACAAAAGGTTTAAATTATAATAAGGATGAATTCAACTATATGTTAGAAGAATCGAGAAAAAAAAGTAGAACCATAACTAAAGAGTCAAGAGTTTTTGAAGAAAACCTTGACTATATAAAAATAAAGGATGAGGTAAAAGAAACAGAATTTTTAGGTTATGATATTTTATCAACAGAATCAAAAATATTATTGATATTAAAAAATGGAGAAAGAGTAAATAGTTTAAAGGAAAATGAAGAGGGAATTATAATTCTTGACAAAACTCCATTTTATGGAGAGAGAGGCGGACAGGTTGGTGATAGGGGTATTATAAAAAGTGATAAATTTGAAATTGAAATATATGATACAAAATCACCAGTTGAAAATTTAATCATACATTTTGGTAAAGTGATAAAAGGTGAACTTTCTTTAAATGATGTTTCTTTTGCGATCGTTGATAAAGAGAGAAGAGAAAGTATAAAAAGGGCTCATACAGCGACGCATTTGTTACACAAAGCCCTTATTACTATTCTTGGTGAGCATGCGACTCAGAAAGGTTCTTTTGTTTCAGAAGATTATTTAAGATTTGATTTTTCGCATTTCTCTCCTTTAACAGAAGAAGAAATTGATGAAATTGAAAAAAATGTAAATTTATGGATATATAAAGCATTTGAAGTATCTACTTTTTATAAAAATATTGACGAAGCAAAAAGGGAAGGCGCTATAGCCCTATTTGGTGAAAAATATGGAAATATCGTTAGAGTCGTTAAGGTTGATGAATTGTCTAAAGAGTTTTGTGGTGGAACACATGTATCTAATACTATCGAGATAGGTTGTTTTAAAATTATTTCTGAAAGAGGAATTGGTACAAATTTAAGAAGAATTGAAGCTGTTACTGGACTAAAAGTGATAGAAAACTTGAAAAATTTGGAAAAAAATCTCAATAAATTAGAATCTATTCTTTCAGCAAAGGGTGAAAATTTGATAAATAAAATCACTGAATTGAAAAATGAGATAAAAAATAAAGAGGATGAAATACATTTATTAAAAACAAAATATTTCGATGTTTTAGTTGAAAAATATATAAAAGATTATAAATTGATAGATGATATTAAATTAATAATTTTAAAAGAGAAATTTTTGAAACCAGAAGATGGATATTATCTGTATGATAAAATTAAAGAAAAGGAAAAATCATTTATATTTTTATTTTTCTCTAACAAAGATTTGAAATATTTAACTATTTTTGTCTCTCAGGATTTAATAGATAAAATTTCTGCAAATGAAATTTATAAAGAATTGAATAATAAAAACTATGGAAAAGGAGGAGGAAAAGATACTTTTTCCTCTGGAAAAATCGAGAAAGTAGAGGGTTTAGAAGAAACAATTGTTGATATTATTAAAAAATTAAAAGTAAGATGAAAAGGATTCTTGGAATTGACTGGGGAGATAAAAAAATGGGAGTTAGCGTTTCAGATTTATTACATATAACAGCTTCTGGTGTTGGTGTTTTTTATGGTGATAAAGAAGAAAAAATGAATAAAATTGAAGAACTGATTAAAAAATATGATGTTGAAGAGATTGTTCTTGGGTTTCCGATATCTTTATCAGGAGAAATTGAAAATCAAGGTAAAAAGATTCTTGAAATAAAAGATGAAATGGAGAAAAGATTTAAAATAAAAATAGAATTAATTGATGAAAGATTTACATCAAAAATCTCAAAAGATAAATTTTTATATGAGAAGAAAAAGGGATTAAAAATTAAACAAAAAAAAGTTGAAGATGATCTATCAAGTGCTATTATTATATTAAATTCTTATCTTTCGAGGTTGAAATGAAATATATAAAAATTTTTGTTATTGTTTTTATAATCGTGCTTTTATCCATTCTTTCGTTTGGTTTTTATGCTTATTTTGAATCACAGCCACCTTCTGATTTCGAAAGTAAAAAGGTATATATAAAAGAAAATTTAACAGCAGAAGAGATAGCAGAGAAACTAAAAAGTGAGAAAATTATAAAAAATAAAATTATCTTCTCACTTCTTGCTAAATATTTAGATATTGAAGAGAATTTAAAGTCAGGAATATATGAATTTAATGAGAAAATGAATGTTAAAGATGTTCTTGTTAAACTTACTGAGGGAGGTCCACCCCCATACATAAAAGTAACTATTCCAGAGGGACTTAAAATAACTGAAATTGCAGAAATTTTTGATAAAAATGGTTTATGTTCAAAAGAAGAATTTTTGAAAGAAATTGATGATGTTGAAAAATATAAAAAATACATTTTTGAAGATGCAGAAAGTCTTGAAGGTTTCTTATTTCCAGATACCTATTTTTTTGAAAAAGAGAATTTGACTAAAAATATTGAAATGATGCTAATCAATTTCAATCAAGAATTTAATGGTGTGTATAAAAATTATAAAGGAGAATTAAAAAAATATGAAATTTTAAAACTTGCTTCCATAGTTGAAGAGGAAGCGCAAGTTCAAGATGAAAGACCGATAATAGCTGGAGTTTTTATAAACAGATTAAATCTTAATATGCTACTTCAAGCAGATCCTACTTTAAAATATATATTGCCTGATGCAGGATATATTTTGACTACAAAAGAACTTGAGATCGATTCTCCTTATAATAGTTATAAATATCCAGGACTTCCACCAACACCAATATGTAATCCAGGAATAGAATCAATTAAGGCTGTAATTTATCCCGAAAAAACTGACTATCTTTATTTTGTAGCAAAAGGCGATGGCACACACCTTTTTGCCAAGACATTTGATGAACATTTAAAAAATATCTCAATAGTGATGCCATGAAAAGATTTTTAATTGGAATTGCAGGAGGAACTGGTTCTGGAAAAACGACAGTTGCTCTTAATATAAAAGAAAAAATTGGTGAAGAAATACTTATTCTTGATATGGATTCATATTATAAAGACCATTCAAATTTGCCATTTGAAGAAAGATTAAAAATAAATTATGACCACCCCGATGCTTTTGATATTCCACTTTTAAAAAAGCATATTGAAAATTTATTAGAGGGAAACGAAATTAAAAAACCAATTTATTCTTTTGTTGAATATGTTAGATTAAAGGAGTATGAAATTGTAAAACCTCAAAGAATTATAATTTTAGAGGGAATTTTCGCTCTTTTTTATGAAGAACTAAGAAATTTAATGGATATTAAGATATATGTTGATACTGATCCCGATATAAGACTGATAAGAAGAATTTTAAGGGATACAAAAGAAAGAGGTAGAACCCTTGATTCTGTTATAAAACAGTATACTGAAGTAGTAAGACCAATGCATATTCAATTTGTAGAGCCAACTAAGAGATTTGCTGATATAATTATTCCTGAAGGAGGATTCAATGTTGTTGCAATTGATATTGTTGTCAGTAAAGTTAGAGATTTGTTTAAGGAGTGATTTATGAGTGAATCTGTTTTAAGAATATACTTTCCAAAAGAGGAGATTATTTTTTTACAAACATTGATAGAATCTCTTGAAGGAAAAGCAATGATACTTTATACATATGTAGAAGAAAATGTAGGCATTATGGATCTTTCTTTTGATAGTAAATTTTTAGAAGATATTAATAGTTTTTTAAAAGAAGTTTCAGAATATTTCCCGTTGATTTATGAGCCAGTTAATTTTGGAAATGCATAAAAAAATTTTTTATCCAGATGAGTTCTATAAAAAAATTGAAGATATTGACTTAAATAAATATAAAGATAAATTCAAAGCAATAATAATTGACCATGATAATACTATTATAAAAAGAGGGGGGTTAATATTAGAAAAGGATGTTAAAGATTGGTTAAAAGAAGCAAACAAAAATTTTAAAATTGGAATAATAAGTAATAATATGAAAAATAAATTTAATTCAATCGAAAAAGATTATACTATTCCTGTAATAGATAAGGCCCTAAAACCCCTTCCACATTCTTTTAAAAAAATGATGAAAATATTAAATGTTAAAAGCGATGAAGTTATTTTGATTGGAGACCAAATATTCACAGATATTTTAGGTGGAAATATTTTAAACTTACATACAATTCTTGTAGAACCAAGGGATAAAAGTAAAGACTCTATCCCAACCAAAATTCAGAGATTTTTTGAATCATTTTTTTGGAAAAAAATTAATAAATCAATTATGTTATAATTAAAACATGGATAAATATAAACAAACTGGAAGTGATTTAATAACTGATGGTATAGTAACCGAAGAACAACTTAAAATTGCTCTTGAAGAGCAAAAAAAGAGTGGTTTAACACTACTTGAAACATTAAAAAAGTTGAAATTTATAAACGATGAAACATTTGCAAATCTCCTTGCAAGACAATGGGGGTTCCCTTATATAGATTTATCTACAGTCGAGATAGATAAAGATATTGTCCATTTAATATCTGAAGAAATTGCAAGAAGATATCAAGCAATACCTTTTGGAAAAACAAGAGATGATAAAATTATGGTTGCTATTTCTGACCCAACAGATATCGTTGCAATAGACTATTTAAGAACTTTAATTCCAAATTCTAAATTATATGTATCATCTTATGAGGCAATTTTTAGAAATATAGAGAAGTATTATTCGATGGAAACAACTGTAAAAGAAGCAGTTAAAGAAATGACTGGTGGATCTTCAATAGAGGTTGAGAAAGAAGAGACGAAAGATATCGAACTTTCAATAGATGAGGCCAAAAGTTTAGCTGAAGCTGCGCCAATTATTAGACTAATGAATCAAATTATGACTGAGGCAATCACATCTAACGCTTCAGATATTCATATAGAACCGCAAAAAAGATATTTAAGAATAAGATATAGAATAGATGGAGTATTAAGAGATACTATGAATCTTCCTAAAAATATTCAACCTGGAGTAATTTCAAGAGTGAAAATTATGGCTAATCTTGATATAGCTGAAAGAAGGAGGCCACAGGATGGAAGAATAAACTTAAAATTCAGAGGAAGAGAAATAGATTTAAGAGTATCTGTTTTACCCGGAATTTTTGGAGAGAAAGTCGTATTAAGAATCTTAGATAAAGAAAGATCTTTAATTCCTCTTGAACAGCTCGGGTTTTCTGAAGAGAGTTTGGAAATTTTCAGAACATTGATAAATCAACCCTATGGTATGATATTGATAACTGGACCAACTGGTTCAGGCAAATCTACAACTCTTTATGCAATTTTAAGAATTTTAAATTCACCCGATGTGAATATATTGACCGTCGAAGACCCTGTTGAATATCAACTTGATGGTATAACTCAAGTTCAGGTAAACCCAAAGATAAATTTAACATTTGCAAATGCTTTAAGATCATTTTTAAGACAGGATCCAGATATAATTCTTGTAGGAGAAATAAGAGATAAAGAAACTGCACAAATCGCAATGGAAGCCGCATTAACTGGTCACCTTGTTTTTTCGACTCTTCATACAAATGATTCTTTTTCTGCTCCTACAAGACTTATTGATATGGGCATAGAGCCATATCTTATTGCATCATCTGTTATTGGAGTAACAGCACAAAGACTTGTAAGAAAAATTTGTGCTGATTGTAAAGAAGAATATAAACCAAGTGAATTTTTGCTAAAACAGGTTGGTATTGAAAATTATGATGGAGTTTTCTATAGAGGGAAAGGTTGTATAGCATGTAATAATAGTGGATATAAAGGAAGAATTGCGGTACAAGAGATTTTAAAAATTGATGATAGTATAAGAGAAATGGTTTTAAATAGGAATCCATCAACAAATATTAAAGAGCACGCAATTAAAAATGGTAGTATCTCTTTATTGCAAGATGCAATTGATAAAGCAAAAAAGGGAATAACAACAATTGATGAGGTAATAAGAGTCATTTCTACTGTAGAGGTACTTGAAGGATGATTTACAATCTTGATGATCTATTGAGATTATGCAAAGAAAAAAATGCTTCAGATTTACATTTAACAACAAGTTTACCTCCTATTTTTCGAATCAAAAAGAATTTAATACCTTTAAAAGGTGAACCTTTAACACCAGAAGAGATAGAGGACCTTGTTTATCCAATAATGAATGATGAGCAAAAAAATAATTTCAAAGCAAATTGGGAGGTTGATTTTTCATTTGGAATAGCTCATATAGGAAGATTTAGAGTGAATGTGTTTAAACAAAGACAAACAGTTGCAGCTGCTTTTAGAATTATACCGTGGGATATCCCATCATTTGAACAACTTAGTTTACCAAAAGTAATGCATAAAATTGTGGAACTTGAAAAGGGATTTGTCCTTGTTACTGGTGCAACTGGAACAGGGAAATCAACAACCCTTGCTTCTATCATAGATAAAATAAATGAAACGAGAAGTTTACATATAATAACAATAGAAGACCCTATTGAATACCTCCATAAACATAAAAAAAGTGTTGTAGTTCAAAGAGAAATTGGGTCAGATACCAAATCTTTTCCTAATGCTTTAAGAAGTGTTTTGAGGGAAGATCCAGATGTTATTCTCGTTGGCGAGATGAGAGATCTTGAAACAATTTCTGCAGCGATAACAGCAGCAGAAACTGGACATTTAGTTTTTGCAACTCTTCATACAAACACTGCAGCTCTATCGATTGATAGAATAATAGATGTTTTTCCTCCTCATCAACAACAACAAATAAGAGTACAACTTTCAAATAATTTATCAGCAATATTTTCTCAACAATTACTCACTAAAAAAGATGGAAGTGAACTTATTCTTGCAAGCGAAGTTTTAATTGTTACACCAGCAGTAAGAAATTTAATCAGAGAAAATAAATCTTACCAAATAAACACAATAATACAAACTTCGAGAGATATTGGAATGCAAACAATGAATCAAGCATTAAAAGATTTATATGATAATGGATTAATATCATATGATAGTGCTTTGAGATATTCATATGATAGGGATGAAATGGTTAAAATGATAGGGAGAGAATCTTATGGCAAAGTTCAAATATAGAGGAAGAGATTCTTATGGTAAAGTAGTGGAAGGTAAATTAGAAGCTACCTCTGTTGAAGATCTTGAAGCAACATTAAAAAAAAGAGGTCTAATACCTTTAAAAATTGAAAAAACTGAAGAAGGCGGGCTTGAGGGTCTACTCTTTAAATTTTTTGGAAAAAGGGGAACTAATCTTAAATCTTTACTTTTCTTTACGAGACAGTTTACAACAATGCTTAAAGCTGGACTTCCTCTTACAAGAATTCTTGATATATTATCTTATCAATCACCAACAAAAAAATTAAGAGAAGTATCAAAAGAGATAAAAAAGAATGTTGAATCAGGAATTCCACTTTCAACAAGCTTATTAAATTATCCTAATATCTTTTCTAATCTTTATGTAAGTATGGTTAGAGCAGGAGAAGTTGGTGGCACACTTGATAAATCTCTTGAGAGAATAACTGAGTTTCTTGAAAATGATTATAGATTAAGTCAGAAAATAAAAGGGGCAATGAGTTATCCAATTTTTGTACTGGTTTTTGCTTTTTCTCTTGGATTCTTTATGTTAACTATATTTGTTCCACAATTTGCAGGATTTTTTGCAGATCTTGATGTACCTTTGCCTGGTTTGACACAATTCACATTAAATCTATCTAATGGTTTAAGAAAATATTGGTGGTTAATTCTAACTATCATACTTGCAGTTTATGCCTTATATAATTTATATAAATCTACTCCACAGGGTAGAGAAAGACTCGATAAAAGTAAATTAAAAATGCCAATTATAGGAAATGTAAATCATCTTACTGCTATGTCAAGGTTTTCTGGGACATTATCATCTCTACTTGCTTCTGGCGTTCCTTTACTTCAAGCTCTTGATACTGTTTCTTCAACTGTTGATAATGTAATAATTGAGCAGGAGATAATGAAAATTGAGGATAGAGTTAGAAGGGGTGAAACTTTATCAAAACCTATGGAGGAATCAAATCTTTTTACACCAATGGTGGTTCAGATGACAGCAGTTGGAGAAGAGACAGGAGAACTCGAAGAGATGTTGCATAAAGTATCTTCTTTTTATGAGGAGGAAGTCGATAGAGCAGTTGGCCAGTTAACTTCATTAATAGAACCATTATTAATCATTTTTGTTGGAGGAATAATAGGTTTTATCGTTATATCACTTTATCTTCCAATTTTCTATATGGTAGGACAAATTCAGTAAAATATGTCAAAATCAAAAGAATTACTTGGCTCCCAAGGTAAAATTTTGGATGTTTTTGAATATTTTATAACAAAAAACGACTATATAACTATCGATGAAATTTCTAATCTTTTTAATTTAAGTAAATCTGGTGCTTATAGAATATTCAAAATTTTACAAAAAAAGGGTTTAATAAAATATTCAGTAAATACAAAAAAATATTACTTAGATGAGAAATTTCTGACTCTTGTTTTTGTTCCTGTTAGAAAAAATTCTATTTATTTTATAGTTGAAACTTTAATTCCTAAATTTGAAAGAATAATAAATGAAGATATATTTTTTCTAAATTTTGAAAATGATAGATTTCTTTTCATAAAAAAGCCTAATCTAATCGATGAAAATTCTTTCAATGAAATTCAACTTTATAAAACATCATTTGGTTTAATTCTATTAAGTTATCTAAAAAAAGAAGATTTAAACAATTTATTGGAAAAAACTAAATTCAATTATAAAG
>JAKPCM010000163.1 GCA_029553255.1 Caldisericota bacterium
ACTTTATATGTTGTTCCCTTTTTTAAATCACTACTTGGTTTAAAAATAATTGAAAATTCATTTTCATTATATTCAAGATTACCAGAAATAGTAGTTGTTCCTTCTTGAACTATCACATTTTTATTAGTTACAGTAGTTCTATCAATGTTTCTATCAAATTGAATTGTAACTGAAGTATTTATTGGTGCATCTGATTGACTGTTTGAAGGGACTGTCTTTATTACTTTTGGTTTTGTTGTTACATCTTTCAATGAATATAAACCAATTATCGGGTCACCAAAAAGATTTAAACAATATATATTGTGAGCAAAAGTTTTTCTTCCGTCAGTATATTTTGTATAAAACATTTCATAATACCATGAAATTGCTTTATTTACAGATTCTCCAAGACTGAATCCATCAGATAGATTTTTAAGAACAATTGAGTTTAAAGAATACATTGAAGGGTTTTCTTCTAATTTTGAATACATAAGATTTGGATAAAACCAACTTATTCTTGAAAAACCTACAAAAGCAGCACCACCAAATCTTAAAACATTTTTTGCTAATGAATCTTTTTCAGGATATAGATTAAGACAAGAAGAAGAGATAAAAATAGAGGGCTCTGAATTTATAAATTTAACAACAGATGAATTTGTAACAAAATCACCCCACTTTATCTCTTCTTGAGTTGGGTAACCATTTCTGTCAAAATCTCCCGCCCAAATTTTTCTTGTAGTTAAATTCCAATTTCCATGACCAACCCAAAAAACAACTCCTGGTTTAAAATTATTTTTATATTTAATAAGATTATCTGAACTTATAAGGTCATCAGTTGTATTTTTAACAACTGTTGGTAAAATTCCTTCAAGCTCATTTAAACTTTTTTTAGAAAACCCTTTACTTTTTAAAAATAGATTATAAACCTGATCATTTATGTATCCACCATCTGTATTCTCAGTCCATCTATTATCTTCTCCTTTAAAATTAAAAAATGCACCAAGAAATAGAACTTTTTTTCTATATTCTTCATAACTTTTATCTAAATAGAGCCTTGTTTTAAGAATCACGTTTTTTATCTCTATCTCAGTATCAAATGGAATCCTCCCAACATTTATTTCAGGATAAAAATCAATTTTATCTATATCTGGCTCTCCATATTTTCCATTTTTATTTGAATCCCAATCTCCCGTTAAATCAGCATAATAAAAATCTGAAGGAATTATTCTATTTTCATCGTCACCTTCTTCATTTGTATAAAAGTATCTCATAGGAATTGAATTTGGCGATCCTACAAGAAGAAGATATTTAAAACCGGAGTTTTTATATTCATCTTTAAGAAAGTTTCTAATATTCTCTGGAACATCTTTTCCTGTTTTTGGTATTGAAGATAGGTTAGCTATTTTAACTTTAAAACCTTTTGTCTCAAGAAAGATTTTATGATCTTCAATCAATTTTCTTGCACTATCAATTGTAATAATTAAATAATCATATTTTTCTTGATCTATTTTATTCGAATACATTGAATAAATTGAACTATAATTGATAAACATCTCTGGTTCATCAATAGGATATATAAATTCGCTTTTTTCTTCTATTGAATAGTATATTTTTAGTTTAAAACTCTTTACATAAGTTAATTCACCTTTGTTATACAAAAATGGATAGGTAGAAAAAGAAAGAAATCTAAAACCTTTTAAATTATTTTCATTGATTAAAGAGATAGGTTTATCAATAACCAAATCATCAATTTTGAAATTTTCATTCGAAAAGTTTAAATCAGCTTTTTGTGGAGAATCTCCTTTTGGTAAATTAAAAATTCCTTCAATTTTTTTTAACTCAACATTTTCTATTTCAAATGAAGAGAGTTTTGAATTTGGAGGAAGTAAAACATTTATATTTTTTCTTGGAAGCATTCTTTCAAAAATTGTGTTGTTATTGTTAAATCCCTCAACATATGGAACTACTTCACCATTTTCATTAAAAACTAATTTATAATCTGGGTTTGTAAAATTAATTTCAATATAATCACTCTTTGCATAAATATTTATTGGAAAGAAAGTTAAAAAGATGAAAAAAAATAAGACAAATTTCTTCATAAATTCCTCCTTTATATTCTTAATAATTTTATAAAATAATTTAAATTTTCAAAATTTTTATAAATTTTTTAATCTCCTCAATAGGTTCTTTTACATTTCTAATTATGATTTCTGATGGAGTAAATTTAATTCTATCAGAAAAAATTTTTTCAAGTGTGATTATTTTTATCTGATCCAAAGGTGTATCTTTAGATAATTTAATGATTAATTGATTAAAATTTCTTGATATACTTTTTATTTTCAACTCTTTCATTATAATTTTAATTTTTGAGAGTTCAATTAAGTTCTTAATATTTTCTGGATAAAAACCAAATCTATCACTAATCTCGTCTTCTATTTCCTTAATCTCTTCAAAAGATTTTGCTTCAAAAAATTTTCTATAATAAAACAATCTCTCATCTTCGTAAGGAATATAATTTTCAGGAATGGTTGTGTTTATATCTACATCAAGATCAACATATATTTTTTTCTCATATTTTACTCCTTTTAATTTTGATATCTCCTCTTCTAACAATTCCATATATAGATCAAATCCAATTGAGTTAATAAATCCACTTTGCTCTTTACCCAACAAATTACCAGCTCCTCTTATTTCAAGGTCTTTTAATGCAACTTGAAATCCCGCTCCAAGATATGTCAAATCTTGAAGAACTTTTAATCTTTTTTTACCATTTTCACTTATTTTATCTAAATCATAAAAAAGATATGCAAAGGCCTTTTTATCTCTTCTTCCAACCCTACCTCTTAATTGATATAGTTGAGAGAGACCAAAATTTTGTGAATCAACAACAATAATTGTATTAACATTTTCATTATCCAAACCAGCCTCAATAATTGTTGTTGAAAGTAGTAAATCATACTCTTTATTTAAAAAACTTATCATACCTTCTTCAATCTCTTTTGAATCACACTGACCATGCAACACAAGAATTCTTAAATTTGGGACTAATGATTGAATAAAAAATTTCTCTTCTTCAATAGTAATTATTCTATTATGTACATAATAAACTTGTCCACCTCTTTTTAGTTCATTGACTATCGCCTCTTTAATCAGTTGCGGATTAAAAGGTGAAACATAAGTTTCTATTGGATATCTACCAATTGGTGGTGTCCTTATTATTGAAAATTTTCTAATTCCTGATAGTGCCATTTCAAGTGTTCTTGGTATTGGAGTTGCGGTGAGATACAAAACATCTATATCTTCTTTTATTTTTTTAATTTTTTCTTTCTGTTCGACACCAAAAAGATGCTCTTCATCAATAATAAGTAATCCTAAATCAAAAAATGAAATATCTTCACTTAATGCTCTATGGGTTGCGATTAAAAGATCAACTTTTCCATTTTTTATATCATCAACTATTTTTTTCTCTTCACTTTCTTTTGTTAATCTCGATAACATTTCAACTCTTATTGGAAAATTTTTAAATCTATCACTTATAACTCTATAATGTTGTAAGGCAAGAAGTGTTGTTGGAGTTAAAAGTAAAACTTGTTTTCCGTTTAATATAACTCTTAGTGCTCCTCTTAAAGCAACTTCTGTTTTTCCAAAACCAACATCTCCACAAATAACCCTTTCAGTTAAATATTCACTTGACAAATCATTTCTGATATCTTCGACTGCTTTTAATTGATCCTCTGTTAGTTCATAATCAAAAGATAAATCAAATTCCTCTTCAATTTCTTTGAATTCTTTATATGGCTCTTTTCTTATAATTTCTCTTTTTGCATATAAATTTAACAATTCATTTGCAACTTTTTTGATATCTTCTACACTTTTTTCTTTTGTTCTTTTCCATTCATTCCCACCTAATCTTGAAAGAGTGACATTTTCAGAATCACCAATATATTTTTTTATTCTATCAATCTTTTCAACTGGAATATAAAGTTTCTCATCATTAAAATATTCAATTAATAAATAATCTTTTTTTACGCCATTTTTTTCAAGGTTTATTAATTTCTTAAATCTTCCAATTCCAAAATCTATGTGTACGACATAATCGCCCTCTTTTAACTCCTCATATCTTTTTATCTCACTCAAAAAAGATGGGTATATATATTTAGAAGTTATAAATGATGGTTTTCTTTTCTCTCCTATTACTGCAATATTTTTTTCTACACTTATAAAATTCTCTTTTATCAAACAATTAATGGAATTCTTTGAATAATTCTCTCCAATATAAAAAATATGAAAGTTTTTTTTATCCAAATCATTGAATAACTCCATTGTTTTATTTTGAGAAAAGAATGTCGGTAATGGTACAAAGTCAAAATTAAAATTTGATAATTTTGAATTAGAGATATATATATGTTTTATATTTTCAAATCTCTCATTATAAGAGATAAATTTGCCTTTATTTTTTAAAATATTATAAATATTCTCTTTTTCAATAAAATTTGTTATTTCTACCTTATCTATAATTTTTATAGATTTTTGAGTAAAAGGATCGAATTCCCTTATATCTTCTATTAAATTTCCATCAAAAATTATTCTTACAGGGTTTATCTTATCAATCAGAAATATATCAATAATGCCTCCCCTTATTGCATATTCTCCTTGTGATTTAATAAAATTAACTCTTTCATAATCGTTTAAATAGTTTTTAATTATTTGATTAAAATTGATCTCCTTATTTTTTGATAGGATAATTTTCTTATCCTCTATAAAACTATTTTCAAACAAACTTTTATAAGTTAAAAAAGCGATAAATTCTTTTTTACTACTTATCTTTTTTAAAGAGTTGATAAAATTTATCGTTTTTACAGGGTTATTCTTATCAATCTCAGATATAAAAATTTCATTTTTATTTTCGTCAAAAGATAAGCACTCTTCATATATTTCATATAACTCTTTTTCATCACTTGATATAAAAAATAGATTTGGTGAAATTGAATTTAATTTAACCAATAAAAAAGGAAGAGAACCTCTTGTTATGCCACCTATTTCATCAGGTATATCTTTTAAATCATAAAATAAAAGATCAATAAATTCCTTTTTTATTTGATTTTGATACTGCTTTTTGTTCACCATAAAAAATAAAAGATTTTAATATATCTTCAGCAAGATTAAATGCTTTTTTATAAATTTTTCTATCATGAAATAACACTGGACTAAGAACATAATTTATTGGATCAATATCAATTGGAGGTCTTCCAATTCCTATCCTCAATCTAAAGAATTGATTACTATTTAAATTATTTATTATTGATTTTACACCATTATGACCTCCATCTCCTCTATTAAAAATAAATTGAACTCCTCCGACTGGAAGATCGAGGTCATCATGAACGATTACATATTTTTTTAAATCAATTTTCAAATTTTTATATAGTTCATTAACTACTTCACCAGCAATGTTCATATAGGTTAAGGGTTTAACTAATAAAATATCCTCTTTTTTATCCTCAAAAAAAATCTCCCCTTTACCAATCTCATTCTTCCATTTTATTTCATTAATTTTAATTTTCCATTTTTTTGATAGAAAATTGATAAAATCAAAACCTATATTGTGTCTTGTTCCTAAAAATTCAAATTCTGGGTTTCCTAATCCGATTATTACATACACAAATTATTTCTTTTCTTCTTTTTTCTCTTTTGTCTCTTGTGTAGTTGCTTGTGTTCCAGCTCCTTCTTGGGTTACCTCTTCAGCTTCTACTGGAACCTCTTCAACTTTAACTTCTTCTTTTGTTGGTGTTGAAACAGTTACAATTGTCTCATCAGGGTTATGTAATATCTTTACATTTGGAGATATCTCTAAATCAGATATATGAATTGAATCACCGATTTTTAAATCACTTATATTCACTTCAATGAAAGATGGTAAATCTAATGGTTTTGCTTCCAATTCAACTTCATAAAGTGTTCTGAATAATACTCCACCTTCTTTAGCGCCAATTGGCTCTCCAATAAAATGTATTGGAACTTTTGAAGTGATCGATTTTTCAAGAGAAACTGAATAAAAATCAACATGCGTTACTTCATCTGTTATAGGATTAAATTGTTCATCTTGTAGTACAGCTATAAATTTTTTCTTACTTTTTTCTATCTCAAGTTCGACAAGAAAATCCTCTTCACTTTCAAGTCTTATTAGATTAGTTATATTTTTTAAAGGGACTGAAATTAAAATGTTATCTTCTAAACCTTCACCATATATAACTCCAGGTACTAAATCGTTTTCTCTTAATTTTCTTAAATCGCTTTTTTTCATTGTGTCTCTTTTCATCACCTTTAAAGAAACTCTTTTCATCTATATTCCTCCTTTTAATAAATTCTCTATAACCTATATAAGTTTAATTTATTTTTTTGAATTGTCAAAATAAATTACTTACTAAAAAATGGTTCATTAAGATTTGCACTGTTTGAATAACCTCTACTTTCCCAGTATCCTTTAAAATTTACATTGTTAGATAATTCAATTTTATTTACCCATTTTATCCATTTATATGCCCACTTAGATTCTCCAATAAGTTGGAATGGAAAACCTCTTTCATTGGGTAAAATTATGCCATTCATTTTATATGATAGAAAAGTGTTATTATCAAATAAATAATCTTTTAATAAAGAAGTTGTATAACCATCGACTCCATAAAATATTATTGAAAGATAATGTAAATTTACTTTTGAATCTTCCAAAATATCTTTCACAAGAATTCCTTCCCATAATATATCAACACTCCAACCATCAACACAATAAAGAGTTATAACTTTTTTTATAGAATCAAAATTATTTATCAAATCATCATATTTATACTCTTTTTTTATATCCCCTTCTTCACTAATCATAAGTTTATAATTTTCAATATTAACAATTTGAGGTCCTTTAATAGAATTTTCAATAAAATCATCTATCGAATTAAGTAATTTACCTTCAAATTCTCTAATCTCACCTTCCATTGTTACCTCCAAAAAATAGTATAATTAAAATATTACAATTTTATGAAACTTTTTTCAACATCAGTTGTTTACTATTATAAAAACTTAAGGAGGTATTATGAGTAAATTTACAATAAGAAAGATTTACCTTTATCTTTTTTCTCTTGTTGGTTTAATACTTATTATTATGGGTTCAGTTGGGTTGATTAATCTCGGCTTACAATTAACATTTTTTAAGGATGCTCTTGAATATGAATATGGATATGTGCAACTACCCTATCCATATTTTTTAGATGATTTAAAATTTGATGAAACTATAAATAAGATTGAGTTAACTAATGAGCAGAAACAATCTTTAGAACGATGGAAAAATGATTACGAAAATTATAAACAAAAAGCTGAAAAAATAGGTTATATTCCATATATAGCTGATACATTAACAAGAAGCATTGCTTTATTGATTGTAGGCATACCAATTTATATTTATCATTGGGGAGTTATTAAAAGGGAGCATAATAAAGAAGAAAACACAGATTAGGTTATTTAATAATTTTAATAATTTTTAAAAAAATTAAAAAAGATCACTTGATAATAAACCTAATCTTATCTCAGTAGATTTTAAGATATATTCAATTAAAGTTTTGTAATCAATGTTATCGATTCTTGCAATTTCTGCTAAAAAACCATCAAAATGCCA
This sequence comes from Caldisericota bacterium, assembly GCA_029553255.1. Classification (GTDB taxonomy): domain Bacteria; phylum Caldisericota; class Caldisericia; order B22-G15; family B22-G15; genus JAAYUH01. Next base: position 7,646 of record JAKPCM010000163.1, read on the forward strand.
TCCTGGATTAGGATTAACTTCAAGAAGTTTTGGATAACCTTCTGAGTTTAATCTAAAATCAAATCTTGAATAATCTCTACAATCTAATCTTTCAAAAAGTTTTATACTCGATTCAAGTAAGTCTCTTTCCATTTCTTCTGGTATATCAGCTTTTACAAATTTGATTTTCCCGTAAGGTGAATCTGGTAGCCACTTTGCTTCATACCCGCAAATTTTTGGTAAATTATCTGGCACAGAGGAATAATCTAATTCTGCAACAGGTAAAAGTTTATATGGATATTTTGGCGGATTACCAATAATTCCAATACTTAACTCTTTTCCTGTTAGAAATTCTTCTATTAAAATAGGTTTATCATAACCGAAAAGGTCTCTTATATATCTAATTGCATTAATCAAATCTTCAATGTTATAAGAAACATTTTTTTGAGTTATTCCAAAACTCGAATCTCCAAAATTTGGTTTAACTATAACAGGAAATGGAAATGGTAGTTCAAATATGTTTTCACCTGGTTTTATTAAAAAAGCATCTGGAACTGAAATGCCCATTTCTCTTGCTACTCCTCTTACTAAAGATTTATCATATGAATGAGCAAGAGACTGAGGAGATGCTCCAGTGTAATTAATTCCAAGCATCTCAAGAAGAGCAGGTATATGTAATTCTTTTGTTGGATCGTTATAATAACCTTCATCACAAAAATTTAATACATAATCTAATTTATCTTTTAATTTTTCAATCTCTTTTATCAGATTATCATGATTATTTATATAAATAAAATTATAACCTTTTATCTGTTTTAAACTTTCTTTAAGTTTATCTATTGCTTTAAAATCATCTTCATCAAAAATATTATTAGGTTTTAGTGGATCTTTTTTTGTTGGATCTCCAAGTATTACAGCAATATTTCTTTGTTCTTTTCTAATTCTTAACTTTTTCTCTTCATTCTTTTTTTCAGCTAAACCTGTAAAAAGTATATGTTTTTCTCCAATTTGAAAGTTTGATATATGACTTTTTATCTCTATTGAGTGATCGATTATCTTTATATTTTTGAAACATGCTTCCTTAATTAAATTCAATATTAACTCTTTTGAGTAAAGTCTAATTGAGAAAAAACTATCCTTCAAAATTCCCTTTTCAACATGATTCAAAATCTCTCTAATTATTAAACTTTCCCCATCTAAAGATAGATTTGTTTCTCTTAAAATAAAATGTTTTTTATCAAGCCATTGCCAATAATAAGGTATAATATTTTTCTTTTCATATTCACTATCAATAATATCAATTAAAATTTTTCCATTTGGAATTAAAATTCTGAAGATTTCTTTTAAAACATTCAATGCATCCAGAGGAGTATCAAAAAATCCAAAAACATTACCAACAAGAAGTACAATATCAAAACTACTATCAGGATAAGATAATTTTCTTGGTGTTCCTTCTCTATATTTTACTTTTATACCTTCTTTTTCAGCATTAGTTTTTGCTTTTTGTACAAGTATGCTTGACCTATCAAGACCTTCAACATTTTCAAAACCTCTTCTTGCGAGTTCTAATGCATATTCACCATGACTTGATATAAGATCAAGGATTCTTGCATCATAGTCAGGATTTAAAATCTCAAGAAATTTATCTATTTCTTTTTTTATAATACTTTTGATCTCCTGTTTTTCAACTTCACTACTAATTAGAAATGGAGAAATTTTTATTTGACTTGCATGACTTTTAATATATTCTTCAAGATTTGAAATTTGACCTAACTGTTTTTTAGGTTTCATTCCATTTTGCCTACTTCGTGGTTTATCTTCGTCTTTATTGTTTCCATTCATAAAATTAAAAAACCTCCAATAAATTCAATTCTCAATTAATATATAAAATTGTACTAATTTGTCAAGTATATGTGTTGAGGTTTCTGAAAAAGTCATTTAAACCCTTATTTCTGCGTGAGCAGGAATCTATTTTACCGGATGAAATACTGGATTTCCGCTTTCAAGGGAATGACAAATAGGTTGGAATGATAACAATCCATCGTTCCCATGAAAGTAGGAATATGTATTACCCATAAAAATACTAAATTTCTACTTACACGGGAATGACAAAATGAAATACTGGATTCCCGTTTGCCCAGCTTTATCGAGGACGAGAATGACAAAATGGAAAGTTTTTCAGTAATCTTGTGTTATTTCGATGTCTAAAACTAAAATGATATATTCATTTATGGTTTGAATGAAATTGATTAGAAGAAACAAACTAATATTGTCAAATAGAATTCAGTAGTCATAATTTTTAATCTTTAATTAAATTTATTAAAATAACAAGAAAAATTAATGATAAAATCAATAAAAAAAGATATACAAAAATTTATCTCTTGCTTTAAATATTTTTTTCATATACATTTTATAAATTATTCTTTGACTCTTTTCTCTAATTCTAAAATAAAATCATCTATTTTCTCAGGAGTAATTCCATATTTAATTCCTTTAGTTTTTATCAAAAGAATATCTTTTCCGCTTGAAGTTGTATACATTCTAACCGTGCTGCCTTCATCCGAATAATAACAATCTCCCAATGAAAACCCTGGTATTCTTGTACTTGCTAATGGATTGAAAGTTAAATTTTTGTTTTCCCAACTTTCTATATCTTTATAATCTATTTTATCTTTATATTTACCACAAATAAGATATAATCCATCTTCTTTGAATTCATATCTCATAGTTTTGCATATGAATAAATCATGAAGAAATAATACTATAATTAAAAAGCAGAGCGGTATTGTTATAATAATTCTGTACCAATTTGGAGTTTTTTTATTAATAAATAACTTATTGCATAAATTATAACAAAACATGAAATTAATATAGGTAATAGTAAAAAAATGTATGCATTTTTTTTATATTTAGGGTAAATATCACATTATTCATATTCTCCCGGCTTACTACCATCAAGCCCTCCTGCCATTTTCAATTGTTGGTGATTCATATTTCTTCATTTTAAGCCTTTAGATAAAATTTTCTTTTCTATAATAATATTATATAAAATTCTCCAGTTACTAAATATAGAAAAATTTTTAATATATTTATATAATTGTTGTTATTAATTCTTTGTTTAATTTATTAAAAATAGGGATAAGAAGGATGTTAAAAATTATTAAAACTATAAAACCTGCAAATCCTGTTATTCCTATGTTTAAATCATTACCTCCGATAAGTAATATCCAATGAAGTCCTCCAAAAGCGTTTAGAACTCCATGAAAAATTGAGGGAGTTATTATTGATTTTGATTTCAAAGTTAAATAAACCATAATCGGTGTTAATAAAATACAAAATATCACCATCATAAAAATACCTAAAAATTCATGATCAGGATAATTCAATCCCAATAAAACCATTGGAGCATGCCATATACCCCAAACAAAACCAATTATTAATGATGATTTATAAAATCCAAGATGTATTAGATTTTTAAGAAGATAACCTCTCCATCCAAATTCTTCTCCTAAAGCAACTAAAGCATTAATTGTTGAACCTATTATTACTCCTTGAAGAATTATTAATGCAATATAATCTGGTTTAAAGTAATTTAAATTTAAACTTATATCTTTTAAAATTAAACTTGAAAATAGTGATAAGAAAATTAAGATTATTGGCATGACAATTGCTAATAGTATGTATATATTAAATTTAAAATATATGCCAAGGTCTTTTAAACTTTTATGGAATATATATTTTTCAACTATTAAAACAATAAAAAGTGGAATGTACATATAAATTATGGGAAATATAGTAAAAAAATTTTGGGAGAAAACTATTCTACTCTTTAAAAAAATTACAGAAAAACCAACTACATAACTTATTATTAATACAAGCATTATGAAGATAATCGATTTTTTTATCTCTTCTCTCATTTTTATTTTCTTAATTTTGGTGAATCATAGAATTCCCCACTTATCTTCATTTCGCCATTTACATCTTCAAATACTGTTCTTACTGTAACATTATTTGATTCATTTGTGAATTTAGCTTTGTAAGTAACAATAATATAGTTATTATTTTTTGTAACTGAGTCAAATTTCTTAGAATTCTCTATATATTTGCCAATTTTTCCTTCGATTAAATCTATACTTTCCAAAAATTTGTCTTCAGATACTGCCTCTTTCATTTTATCACTGAAATCTTTTGAATATTTTTCGTAATTTTTCTCATTTCTACCAATAAGTAAATTTTCAGTCATTGGATCTGCATATTCTCTAACTTCATTAACATCTATTTTAGAACAGGATAAATTTAATGTAATAATTAAAGAGATTAAAAAAATAATTATTTTAATTTTCATAATTAACCTCCTCATTTCCATTATACTCTCTTATATAATTTTTCTCGAATTCATTTCTAAATTGATAATATTTTTTTTCTTTTATTGAATTTTTCAAATCTTCAATAAATCTATACATAAATCTCAAGTTATGAATTGAAGCAAGTCTTGGAGCAAGGATCTCTTTTGCTTTAAAAAGATGGTGAAGATATGCTCTACTAAAATTTTTACAGGCATAGCAATCACAATCTTCTTCAATAGGCCTTTCATCATTTTTGTATTCACTTTTTGTTATTCTTAATTTTCCAAATTTTGTAAGAAGAGTTCTATTTCTTGCGATTCTTGTTGGATAAACACAATCAAACATATCTACCCCACTTTCAACTGCATCCATTATACTTATTGGGTCTCCAAGACCCATAAAATATCTTGGTTTATCATTTGGCATTTTTTTTACAAAATCTTTAAGAAAATCTTTTGTTTTTTCCCAAGGCTCTCCAATTGAAAGACCACCAATTCCATAACCAGGAAAATTTTCTTTTTCAAGTTCCTCAACTGCTTTCATTCTCAAATATAAATTTAATCCACCCTGTATCACTGCAAATAGAAAACCCTTGCCTTCTTCTTTAACACCTTTCCCTCTTTTTGCCCAATCTATACTCAAATTAGTAAATTTAATCAATTCCTCTTCATCAATTCCATATGGTGGGCATATATCGAGTGTCATCATAATATCAACACCAAGGATCTCTTGAAATTTAACAACAAATTCAGGTGTAAAAAAATGTTCACTTCCATCTATGAATGATTTGAATAAGACACCGTCATTTCTAATTTCTCTAATATCAGATAGAGATAAAACTTGAAAACCACCAGAATCAGACAAAAGAAGTCCTCTCCATTTCATAAAATTTTTAATACCATTAAATGATTTTATAACTTCTTCACCTGGTTGGAGATAAAGATGATATGTATTGACAAGAATCAACCTGTAACCTAAATTCCAGACTTCATCAGAAGATAAGGTTTTAACAGTTGCTTGAGTTCCAACAGGCATAAAAATAGGTGTTTCAATTTCAATATCATCTATTTTTAATTTAGAAATTCTTATATCATCTAATTTTTCTTTTACTTCAAAATTCATTTCTCTAAATTTATTTCTGTTTCTTCTTCAAGTATGAGTTCATCAGTTTCGTCATCATATGTAAAAAGTTCAGCATATCTTCCCCAATCAATTAATATATCAAGTTGCTTTTCAGCCTCGCTTCTTGTCAATCTTCTTTCAAGAATATCAAGGAAAAAATCTTCTGATATTCTTTTATTGGCTTTTGATTTTAATACTCTTACTATCTGTTTAATTAAAAAAACATTTTCTAAAACTTTCTCTCTAAAGATCTCCTTCTTTTTTAAAACATCAGCTTCAACAAATTTTTCTCCATCTTCTGTTAGTTCGACATCGCCCTGTTTATAGTTTGTAAATCCAATAAGTTCTGAAGCCTCAACTACTGGTAAGAGGTCTTCTAAATTTATATATAATTCTGTACCAATTTTAAATAAATCAGTTTTACCTCCAAGATCAGCAATGAGTTCAACGAAACCTGTAATTGCTCCAACTCTTGCATAGGGAACAATTAATATCTCCTTTGATGCTCTAAGGATCTCTTTTTCTTTCTCTATTTCACCGCCAGTTAATGTTGTATAAACTCTATCAATTAATGATAAAAATTTTGGTGAATTTTTATCTCTCCAATGAGGAATATTAACTTCAATTTCTTCTACTATTCTTCCTGGGTCTTTGCTTATTATAATAATTCTGTCTGACATATACACAGCCTCTTCTATGTTATGAGTTATTAAAACAATAGCTTTTGTTGGTATTTTATTTCCAATCCATAACTCTAAAAGGTCATCTTTTAAATTTTCAGCAGTCAATATATCAAGAGAAGAAAAAGGTTCATCCATAATTAATATATCAGGTTCAACCACAAGCGCTCTTGCAACCCCTACTCTTTGTTTCATTCCACCTGAAAGTTCTTTCGGATATGCTTTTTCAAAACCATCTAAACCAACGGTATCAATTACTTTTAAAGCTTTTTCTTTTTTCTCTTCTATAGACATTTCTTTAGAAATTAGTCCTAATAAGACATTTTCTTCAACTGTAAGCCATGGAAAAAGACCAAAATTTTGAAAAACCATTGAAACACCTGGATTAACATCAGTTACTACTTTGTTTCTATATAAAACGATTCCTTCATCTGGTTTGATAAGACCAGCAATTATTCTTATCAGAGTTGATTTTCCTGAGCCAGAAGGTCCTAAAATGGAAACAATTTCTCCTTCTTTTACATTGAAATTGATATTTTTTAGAACATAAATTTCTTTTTTTCCTGGAAATTGAAATTTTTTACTAATATTTTTTACCTCAAGTAAATTCATAGTATCACTCCAAATGATATTTCTCTTCTGAAAGGGTATACATTCTTCTCCAGAAGAATCTATTAAATAATACTACAATAATAGCCATAAATAAAGTACTTGATGCAAGCAATGGAGTATTTCCACTTTGAGTAGCACTACTTATTAACGAGCCAAGTCCTGTAATCTGATATACCTTTCCTCCAAAATTAACATATTCGGATACAATACTTGAGTTCCAAGCACCACCCCAAGCTGTGATGCCGCCAGTTACGAGTGATGAAAAAATAGCAGGGACTGCTAAAATAGACCACCATTTTTTACCTTTAATATCAAAAATTTTACTTACCTCTATTAAATCTTCAGGAATCTGATTCGCGCCGCTAATTACATTGAAGAGTAGATACCATTGAGTTCCTAAAGCCATTAAAATTATGGAACTTATATTTAAGCCACCTTTAAATTTTAAAAAGAATAACAAAATAATTGGGAAAATAGCAGTTGCAGGAATTGATGCTAATATCTGTACAATTGGTTGTGCATACTTGGATAATTTTGGATTGATACCAATTTTAACTCCGACAGGTATTGTCCACATATATCCTATTGCAACAGCAAGTATCACTCTTATAAAAGTATAAAATCCACTTTTAAAAATTAGTATCCAATCTTTCAATGAAACTGAACTTATGAGTTTTATTAAACCCTCAAAACCCCTTAATATTAATAAAAATATTAATCCAAAAATTATATAAGAAGCTATTTTCTTAATTACTTCAACAGTAAAATTTTCGCTTGAACTTTTCTTTTTCGAAAAAATTTTTGTCATCATTTTATCAAAAGGAGAAACAAATGTCTTTGAAAGGAAATTGATAATATTTGATTTTTGGTACCAATCAAGAACTATAGATTTAATCTCTTTTTCACCTTTTTCTTCTAATTTAAACTTACTTGACCAAGCTATTAATGGTCTCCAAATTAATTGATCTATTAAAATAATTATTAAAATTAAAGTTCCTAATCCAAGAAGCATTAAATTTAAATTTCCTTCTTCAGATGCTTTTGCAAGAAAGGAACCAAGTCCAGTAATTGTATAACTTTGATCTATAATGGAAAAATTTTCACAAGCCATCAAGAAAAACCACCCACCAGCAACTGACATCATGCTATTCCAAATTAAATTGATAGAAGCATGGGGAAGATCAAGTAATGTAAATCTTTGCCAGAAATTCAATCTATTTATTTTTGCACATTCATCCAATTCTCTTGGTGTGGTTTTTAAGGAGTTGTAAAAACTGAAAATAAGATTCCAAACTTGACCTGTAAATATAAGAATAATAGATGCAAGTTCAAGCCCAATTCTCGAACCATTAAAAACAGAAAACATAAAAAAGAAAACTGGAGGCAAAAAAGATAAAACAGGAATTGATTGAAGAACATCAAGAAGGGGTATTAAAAAAATTTCTAATGTTTTATTGCTATATGCAAGGTATCCATAGATAATAGCAAATATAAATGATAAGATAAATGCTATAAAAACCCTTAAAATAGAATAGAAAGAATAAAGTGGTAAATATTTCACTGAAAGTATTATTCCTTTTTGTTGTACTGCAACTTGAGAATAATTTTTACTTCCAATAAATACAAAATAGAAAATGGAAAAAATTAAAACTATTGATAAAATATCTATCGGATTAAATGTTTTTTTATTCACCTAACTATAATACACCAAAATATGTATTTTGGTAAATAGATAATATTTCATCATAACTTGGAGCTCTTGGAGAAATTTTTTTTAATCTTTCATTTTTATCCACTTCTTCAGCAAAATTTTTTAATTCATTTTCCTTAACTTTTAAATCTTTCAAACACAAAGGAATATTCATCATTTTGTTGAAATTTATCAATAATTCAATCAATTTTTCTGCATCTTTATGTTTATCTCCTGTTGATAAATCTAAAACTTCAATAACTTTAGCCATTTTTTCATATACATTTGGTAGTTCAAATTTAAAAACATATGGCATAAGAATAGCATTAGAATAACCGTGAGGAAATTCATATCTTAATGTAAGAGGATATCCCATTGCATGAACAATACCTGTTCCACTATGAGATATTTGGATTCCAGCATACATTGAAGCGAGATGCATCATCTCTTTTGCTTCTAAGTCATCACTACTTGAAAAACTTCTTGGTAAATATTTATATATTATTTTTATTGATTCATAACCAAAAATATCAGAAAATGGGCTTGAACCAATTGAAAATAAACCTTCAAGTGCATGAGATAAAGCGTCTAATCCTGTATCTCTTACAATTTTTTCACTCATTGTTAGGGTGAGTAGTGGATCAAGAATTGCAAAGTCTGGAATTATTAATTCTGATGTAACTGCAAGTTTTTTATTTTCATAAGTGATAACTGCAAATTTTGTTACTTCAGAACCAGTTCCTGAAGTAGTTGGAATTGCAACAAGAGTTGGAATTTTGTTTTTTAAAACTTTTTCTCCAGTTAAAAAGGGAACTATTTCTCTGTTAACAGCATAAACACCAATTGCTTTTGCAGCATCAATACTACTCCCACCTCCAATTGCAATTATTGAAGTACAATCATTTTCAATATACTTTTCTCCACCTTCAATAACAATTTTAGTATCTGGATTTGGAATAACTTTATCGAAAATAACAAAATTAACATCAATTTCTTTTAGATAATTTATCAAATTTGATAATGAACCACTAACTTTCGTTGATTTTTGTCCAGTTACTATAAATGCTCTTTTGCCTAAAAAATTCTTTATCTCTTTAATCTTTGAAAGATATTCTTTTCCAAAAAAAACTTTAGTTGGTAAAAAAATTTGGAACTCCATAAAACACCTCCAAATAATTAAACTCATTAAAATTTTATCAAATATAGTATAATTAAAAAAGTAATTTTTACCAAGGAGGAATTAATGAATCCCCTAAATGAAAGAATAGATAGATTTTTGGAAAGGTTGAATGATGCAAAAAAAAGGAATTTATATTTCTATCAAGCGCCTATTGAAAAAATTTATGATGCTCATGTTATTGTTGAAAGCAAAGATATGATTATGTTTGGTTCTTATTCTTATCTTGGACTTTTAAATCATCCAAAAATAAATGAAGTAAGTAAAAAAGCAATTGATGAGTTCAGTACAGGTGCTCATGGAGTAAGACTTCTTGCAGGAACAACCAAACTTCATATCCAACTCGAGGAGAGAATTGCAAAATTTAAGGAAAGAGAGGCAAGCGCAGTTTTCAGTAGTGGATATGTAACAAATTTAACAACAATATCTACTCTATTAACTAAAGATGATTATGTTTTTTGCGATAAATATGACCATGCAAGTATTGTAGATGGTGCAATTCAATCGAGAGCAAATTTTATAAGATTTGATCATAATGATATGGAGCATCTTGAGGATCTTTTGAAAGAAACTCCTGATGACAAAGTAAAACTAATAGTTGTTGATGCAATTTATTCAATGGATGGAGATATAACTCCGCTTCCAGAACTTATCGAATTAAAGAAAAAATATAACGCTGTTTTAATGGTTGATGAAGCACATTCAGTTGGGGTTTTGGGTAAAAATGGAAAAGGAATTGAAGAATATTTTAACATTAACAATGAAGTTGATATTGATATGGGAACTCTATCAAAAACTATACCATCTGTTGGGGGATATATAGCAGGTGATAAGAATTTAATAGATTTTATAAAACATAATTCAAGAGCATATATTTTTTCTGCCGCCTTACCTCCACCACAGGTAATGGCTGCTATTAAGTCTTTTGATATTATAGAAGAAGAAAAATGGAGAATAAAAAAACTTTGGGAAAATATAAATCATTACACTTTAGAGCTTAAAAAAATGGGTTACAATACGATGAATACTCAATCAGCGATTGTCCCTATTCTTTTAAAAGATGATGAACTTGCTCTTAAACTCACAAGGATTTTATGGGATGAGGGAATTTTAATATTTCCAATATTAACTCCTGCAATACCTCCTGGAACTTCAAGACTTCGTTCTTGTATTATGGCATCACACTCCTCAGAAGATATTGATAAAGCCTTAAGAGCACTCTATAAAGGTGGAAAAGATTTAGGTTTAATATAATCTTTAGAAATTATGTCATTTTGGTGTCAGACACCATATTGACATATAAATTTGAAAATTTTATAAATTTTATCTCATTTTTATCATCTATTGGCGCTTTAATTATCATTGAATCTCTATCTTCATTTATACTTTCTAAGATTCCAAGATATAGAAGAAATCTATTTTTATCCAAAAGTCCAACAATCGAGTTTCGAAGTGGAGTATATTTTTTTAAATCATAACCAATTATATTATTTTCATTAAAATGAATTTCTACTCTTTTACTATTTGAAAAATATTCTCTAAATTTTTTATTTCTATACTCTATCCTTTCTAATCTTGTCCTTTCAATGCTATTTGAAGATGGTTTTATTTTTATTATTTTTTTGTTTCCATAAATAAAAGGTTTAATTAAATTATCTATCTCGTTTTCATTTTCAAAAATAATGATATAGTCAGGATCCAAAACTTCAATTTTATTATGTTTAAGAACCTCTGCAATTATACCATTAACCAAACCTGTTGTATCTATCAAGATATAATCTAAAAATTCTTTCTCCATCTCCTTTAAAAGTTTGAAACTGCCAACAACCAATTGTAAAAGATTACCCTTAGGAGATACTCCACCAATAAAATACATTTTTTCAGGTTTTATTTCAGATAAATTATTTAAATTTTTTCTAACTTTTCCAAAACCTATTTTGCCAGGAGGACCTATATTAGATTGTCCTATATCCAAATCTAAAACTCCAACTTTTTTTCCAATTTTGAAAATTTCATTAGCAAGATAAAGAATAAATGTTGATTTTCCCGAATCTGAACCCCCTATAACCATCAATTTTTTCCCATTTTTTATAAAATCATCTTTTGTTTTTATCCACTCTTTTTCAACTATTATATTCATTCAAATTAATATTCTCTTTTAATCCATTTTCCATATCCACCTTCAATTAGAAACCCCATACTTTCATCAAAAACAACCTCACCTCTTAGAATTGTTTTAATAACTTTTCCAAAAATTTCAAAATTTTCAAAAGGTGTATATTTACCTTTACTATAAAATAGATTACCTTTCACATTCCATTTTCTTTTCAAATCAATAAAAACAAGATCAGCATCTTTCCCAACTTCAATTCCGCCTTTATTTTTACTTATATTTGAAATTTTTGCTGGATTTTCACTCATAACCTCGACAAATCTTTTTATTGAAATTCTTTTTTTCACTACTCCCTCAGAAAAAATAATTGGAAAGATAGTATCGATTCCAGATATTCCAGAGGCTATTTCAAATATATCATCTTTATCTTTTTCACTTTTCCATTCACCAGAAAAGTGGTCAGATGCCACACAATCAATAATTTTATTTTCTAAATATTTCCATAAAAGCTCTTTATTCTCATAACATCTAACAGGAGGTGAGGTTTTTACAAGTTTTGGATTACTTATTAAATCATCTTGTGTTAATAAAAGATGATTCGGAGTCACTTCACAACTAATTTTAACTCCCTGCTCTTTTCTCTCCTTAACTATCCTAACACCTTCACTTGTTGATATATGTGCAATATGTAACCTTAAATTTGTATCTTTAATTAATCTTGATGTGTTCCAGATTGAAATTGGTTCTGCCAAATATGGTCTTGCTTTTATCCATGCTTCTCCACCTTTTAAATTTTTATCTTTTTTTACCTTTTCCATAAAATGATCTATGATTGAAAAATCCTCTGCATGAATTGTAAACAGAATGTCTCTATTTTTTAAAAAGGAAAAAAGGTCATACATCTCACCATAAGTTAGATGTTCATAATAAGGAGCAGATGAATAACCATAAATTTTAAAACCAACAACTCCTTCATCATACAGTTCTAAAAGATCATTAAAATTAGATTCCCTTACCATATCTCCAGTGATACCACCATAAAGTGCATAATCACAAAAAGCCTTGTTTTTAATTGAATCTAATTTTATGAAAAGAGATTTTTTATTTTTTATTTGTGGAATTGATGTGCAGGGCATATCTACAATTGTTGTTATTCCTGAAGATATTGCTGCCTTAGTTCCAGTATCAAATTCTTCTCTATTTGTAAAACCAGGATCATTGAAATGAACATGCATATCTATTCCACCAGGTAAGATTATTAAACCAGTTGCATCAATTATCTCTTTACCTTCTAATGTAAATTTACCGATACCTATTATTGATTCTTTTTCAATCAAGATATCTAAATTTTCAAGTTTTCCATTATAAAAAACCATCCCTCCAGTTATTATTTTCAATCTTTATCCTCCAACATCAAAAATTGATATAACTTTAAAATTATCTGTATCAACTAAACCTATATCTGTTATTTTAAGATGTGGAATAACAGGTAGTGCCATAAAAGAGAGGGTCATAAATGGATCCTCAAGTTCAACTCCGAATTTGTTTGCTATAAAAAGCAATCTATTATATTCTTCATTAACCTCTTTTGCGCTTTTGTCTGTCATCAAACCTCCATAAGGAAGTGATAATAAATGTAAAATTTTACCGTTCTTTGCAATTGATATTCCTCCGCCATAAGATTCAAGTATAGAAATCGAAAGCAAGATATCTTTGTCATTTGTCCCTATTGATATAATATTATGATGATCATGGGCAATTGAGGAAGCTATTGCTCCTTCTTTCAATTTAAATCCCTTAACAAATCCTACTCCTACATTTCCAGTTGCTTTATGTCTTTCAACTACAACTATTTTCAAGATATCTTTTTTTGTATCTGATACAACATATCCATCTTCAATTTTTGCTTTTAAGATATATCTTTCAGTTATTAAAGATTTTGAAGAGGCACCTATTACATTTATAGAATCACTCAAAGCTTTAATTTTAATCTTATCGTATGTTAAAGTTTTGATGTTAATAGTATTTTTTACTCCTCCCTCAGATTTTGTTTTTTCATAAGAGAACATTGGAACTCCCTCTTTCGCAGCAAGATTTCCTTTATAAAAGGTAAGAAGAGGTTCGAAATTATTTAAATCTGAGAAAACAATAATATTCGCATAATAATTTGGTGCAATAGCTCCAATTTTAGGTAAATTAAAATATCTTGAAGGATTTAATGTTGCAAGTCTTATTGATAAAACTGGGTCGAGTCCTTTTTTTACAAGTTTTTTTAAAATTGAGTTGATATGTCCCTCTTTTATCAGGTCTTTTGGGTGTCTATCGTCTGTGCATAATAATATTCTTGGATAAGTATTTGCATCAATCAATGGAAATAAAGCATCTAAATCTTTAGCAGCACTTCCTTCTCTTATCATTATCCACATTCCCTTTTTTAATTTTTCTCTTGCTTCTGGTAAATTTGTGCATTCATGATCAGATTTGATACCACCTGTTATGTATGCGTTAAGATAATTACCAAGTAAAAAAGGGGCATGTCCATCTATAATTTTATTTTCGAAATATTCCAATTTTTTTAAAACATCCGCATCACAATTTAATACACCAGGATAGTTCATCATCTCACCAAGTCCAATAACTCTATCATTTGATAAAAATGGATAGAGATGTTCTATATTTAATCTTGCGCCTGAATTTTCATAAGGTGATGAAGGAACACAAGAAGGTAACATAAAAAATATATCCATAGGTAAATTTTCTGAGGCATTCAAAATATATTTTATACCTCTTATTCCTGATACATTTGCTATTTCATGAGGATCAGCAATAACACATAAAGTGCCTTGGGGTATAACAGCTTTTGCAAATTCACCTGGTGTTAAAAATGTACTTTCTATATGTATATGACTATCTATTAAACCAGGTGAAGCATAATATCCTTTTAAATTGTAAATCTCTTTTGCTTTATTATATTTTCCAACTCCAACAATTTCATTTTCATAAATAATAATGTCTCCTTCTTCAATTGAATTATCAAAAACATTAACTATTTTTACATCTTTTAAAATAACATCTCCTTCTCTTTCTTCTTTTGCGACCTCAATTTTCTCTCTCAAACTCATCTATACCTCTAAAATTATAATAGATAAAATTATTTTAAATACTGATCTTTTAGAGATATGTATGCTTTTGCATTCTGTTTTATTCTGTTTATCTCTTCATTTGTCAATTTCCTCAAAAATCTTGCAGGTGTACCGAGTATCAATGAATTATCTTCAAAAACTTTTTCTTCTGTAACAACAGAACCTGCACCGACTATTGAATTATTTCCAATTTTTGCACCATTTAAAATGATCGAACCCATACCTATAAGAGTGTTATCACCTATTTCACATCCATGTATAATTGAATTGTGACCTATTGTAACACCCTTTCCAATTTTTGTTGGATAGTTAGGTTCAGAATGAATAACTGAATTATCCTGAATATTTGTATCATCACCAATTGTTATTGAATCTACATCCCCCCTTATAACAGCACCAAACCAAACACCCACATTATCTCCAATAACAACATTTCCTATAATATAGGCAGTTTCACTTATCCAAGACTTCTTTCCAATTTTTGGTTTAAAATCTTTATAATCTCTTATCAAAATAACACCTCTTTTATAATAGATTATAATAAATTTATCTATAAATAAAAATAATAGAAGTTATAATCCAAAAAGTAATTGTTAATATAAGAGGGATATCAGAAGTTACAAGCTTTGTTGGTTCTCCTTCATTTGTTTTATAAATTAAATATAAATATCTTAAAATTCCATAAACAACAAATGGGATTGTATAAACAAGAGATTCTCCAAATTTTTCTTTTGTTTCGGTTGATACTGTATACAAAGCATAAGACAGAATTGTTGAAGTTGATAAAACAACAATTATTTTATCGAGGAAATCAACAGAGTAAGAAGAAAGAACTTCTCGATGTCTATTTGCATTTTCTTTTAAAGATATAATTTCAAATCTTCTTTTTGAAAATCCCAAAAATAGTGATAGAAAAAGTGTGCAAAGAATTAGCCAACTTGAAATATTAATTCCTGTTGCTATAGAACCTGTTAAAATTCTCAATATAAAATTTAAAGCAATTACAAAAACATCTATGATAACTATTTTTTTAAAATAGATTGTATACAAAATGTTAATAAAAATATAAAAAATAAAAAGGAGTGTTAATTTATAATTTAAAAAAAATGAAAAAATAAGTGAGATTGAGATAAATAAAATTGAAATTATTAATGCAAAATTTTTTGAAAAAAGTCTTTTTGCTAAAGGTCTCTCCTTTTTTGCTGGATGAAGTTTATCATTTTCTAAATCTTTTATATCATTAAAAACATAGAGGCCACTTGTTAATAATGAAAGTAAGATAAAAGATACAAAAGTTTGTAGAAAAAAAGATTTGTTAAAAAGGTTTTTAGAGAATAAAAGTGGAGCAAAAACAAATAGATTTTTTATCCAGTGTTTAACCCTAATTAAGTTAAAGAAATTTTTCATAAAACTTTAAATTTTTCTACTTCTGTTGTTTTTATGAAAAAAGATGAAGATCTTGATGGGAATGTAATTCCAAAGGGTCCAAAAATATTCTTTAGGTTATACTCAATATCAACAATTTTTATATCACTTACATTTGCATCAGTTGTAAAATATGCTTGAGTTATTTTTCCAAGTGGAGGACCCAAAATTTCTCCTATTAAAAAAGCAAGTAAAAGTAAGAAAATATTTATAGAGTGGGTTAAAATTAGAAGAATTAAAAAAACAAGAAATGTTAAAAAACTTGCTACTGCAATACTTGTTCCACATCTATTATGAATTGCGAGATTTTTTTCACCATTGATTAATCTTTCTCTTCCTTCTATGCTTGAAGAAAAAATCTCCTCTGGTGATGCTGGTCCAAAAACATAGAAGCCATTTTCTCTTGCATATCCTGAGAAAATATTTTTTCTTCTTGATCTATCTTCTAAAACATTTATCGTTGCATGCTCAAGAGCATGATTTTTTCTTAATTTCCTGTTAACTGCAATTTCAATTATCTGAAGAGGAACTGTCAATAAATTTAGAAAACCATGGATTAAATAACCAATAGGTAAAATAAAAATTAAAAATAGAATTGGTAAAAAGATTATTAGCAAAAAGAGAAATATCATTTTTTAAATTTTTTCGAAATTATCTCTTTTAAATCAGGTTTTCCAATTTCTTGTAAGTCATAAAGAACTCTAACATTCTCTTTATTCATTTTTATAATCCTTCCAAGATTTATAGGTGTGGCAACTATAACAAGATCAGCAGGAATTGAATTTATTACCTCTTCAAGTTCTTTAAGTTGGTTTTCACCATAACCAAGCGCAGGTATAATTTGTCCTAATTGTTGATATTTTTCAAATGCTTCTTTAATAGTACCTTTAATATATGGATGGGGATCAACAATCTCTTTAGCACCATATTTTTTTGCTGCAACAAACCCTGCTCCATATGACATATTACCATGAGTTAGTGTAGGTCCATCTTCGACTACAATAACTCTTTTTCCTTTAATTTTTTCATAATTATCTATAAAAATAGGAGAGGCTGCCTCAACAACAATGGCATCTGGATTTTTTTCATATATTGCACTTCTTATCTTTTGAATGTTTTCAAAAGAAGATGTATCAACTTTATTAATAACAATTACATCTGCGGAAAGGAAATTTACTTCTCCAGGATGATATGTAGTTTCATTACCAGCTCTTAATGGATCAACAACAACAATTTGTAAATCAGATTTATAAAATGGGAAATCGTTATTGCCTCCATCCCATACAATAATATCTGCTTCTTTTTCTGCACTTCTTAGTATATCTTCATAATCTACACCTGCGTAAACTACTATTCCTCTATTTATATGTGGTTCATACTCTTCTCTCTCTTCTATAGTACAATTTTCTTTATCCATATCTTCAATTTTTTCAAACCTTTGAACTCTCTGTTTTTCTAAATCACCATATGGCATAGGATGTCTAATAACGACTGGTTTTAAACCCATTTCTTTCAAAATTTCGGTAACTCTTCTTGTTGTTTGACTTTTACCACTACCTGTCCTTATTGCACAAATTGAAATAACTGGTTTTATACTTTTGATTTGAGTATCTTTTGGTCCAAGTAACATAAAATTTGTATCACTTGAAAGTGAAAGCGAAGCTTTATGCATAACATATTCATGTGAAACATCAGAATAAGAAAAAACAACAAAATCTACATTGTATTTTTTTATCAAATCAGTTAGTTCAGATTCAGAAAAAATTGGAATTCCATCTGGATATAATTTTCCAGCAAGTGTTGAGGGATATTTTCTCCCTTCAATATTTGGAATTTGTGTTGCAGTAAATGCAACAACATCATATTCTTCATTATCTCTAAAAAAGGTATTAAAATTGTGGAAATCTCTTCCTGCAGCTCCCATAATAATAACTTTCTTCTTCATCTATACCTCCTAATATAATAAAATCTACTTTAATATCCATATTAGTATCTAATATTTAAATTTTTTGTCAAGCTACTTGTTATTAGATTATTAAAAAACCTCTATTTTCTCATTTTCATCCTCACGAAAGTGGAAAGAACGGGAATTCAATATTTCCATATTATCATTCCCATGAAAACGGGCATCCTGTATTTCCATAAGTAATAAATTTAAATTATTGAAAATTCAATATAGATCAAATTTAGAGAGTAGTGTACAGAGGAGACAGTCTCCTTTGTACACTATAACATTTTAAACATCACTTCTTATAACTACTACTTACTACTTGTAATAAATTTATATCAAAATTATTAAAAAGGAAATTTTAAAAAATGTGTTAATGCAAGACATGTCTCCAATATTTTATTTTGGATGAATTTTTAGAGATTTTGTTATCGCAATGTGATAAGTTAACTTATAATTAAAAAGATTAAAAATTAAATATCTGCTATCGTCATTAAATATTTTTGTAACAAAAAAGATCGTATAGAGTCATTTATTCAGGAGGTGAGTATGAAAGAATGGGCTTTGATTTTGGGATCATCAAGTGGATTTGGAGCTGCAACAGCAATTGAATTAAGTAAAGTTGGTTTTAATATAATCGGAGTACATTTTGATAGAAAAGAGAATTTGCCGAAAGTTGAAGAGGTGTTTAATAAAATTAAAAATAATAATGTTGAGGTTATATTTTTTAATCTGAATGCAGCAGATCAAAAAAATAGAGAGTATATTTTAAATGAAGTAGAAAAAAAATTTAAAGAGGATAATGATGAAAATTCAATTTTTGTATTAATGCACTCATTGGCATTTGGAAGTTTGAGAAAGTTTATTGATGAGGATAGAGAAAATTCAATAACTCAAAAGCAGATTGAAATGACAGTTGATGTTATGGCTAATCAGCTTATCTATTGGACCCAAGATATATTTTATAGAAAATTATTCAAAAATGGTGGAAGAATATTTGCAATGGTAAGTTCTGGAGATGATAGAGTTTTACCATATTATGGAGCTGTTTCTGGTGCAAAAGCTGCAATTGAAGCATATATAAGACAACTTGCTTATGAACTTGCTCCATATAAAATAACTGTAAATGCAATAAAAGCCGGCGTCACCGATACACCTGCTTTAAGAAAAATCCCAGAGAATGAAAAATTAATAGACTTAGCTTTATTAAAAAACCCATCAAAGAGATTAACAACACCTGAAGATATAGGAAAAGCAATAGCTTGTTTATGTAATAAAAATTTATACTGGATGACAGGGAATGTTATAAGAGTTGATGGGGGAGAAGATATTGTAGCATAATATTTAAAAGAAATTAAAAAAAGGGTGGTTCTTAAAAAAGCAATAAATTTGAACCACCCTTAAAAACTATGAAAATGATTTTATAACTAATGCTGTGTTAACTCCTCCAAAACCAAATGAATTTGACAAAGCATATCTAATTTTATGTTCTCTGCCTACATTTGGCACATAATCAAGATCACATTCAGGGTCTTTTTCTTCTTGATTTATTGTAGGATGAACGAAGCCTTCATTTGTCATTAAAATTGTTGCAATTGCTTCTACAGCCCCAGCTGCTCCAAGAAGATGACCAATCATCGACTTTGTTGAGGATATTGGTATTTTATATGCTCGATCACCAAAAACTGTTTTTATAGTCTCGGTTTCTATTTTATCATTAAGTGGTGTCGATGTTCCATGCGGATTAATATAATCGATTTCATCTTTTGGAACATTACCTTTTTTCAAAGCGATTTCTAATGCTTTAGCTCTTGGACCACCTGATGGTTCAGGTGCTGTTATGTGATATGCATCAGATGTCTGAGCATAAGATATAATTTCTGCATATATTTTTGCATTTCTTTTTTTAGCATGCTCAAGTTCTTCAAGAACTAAAATTCCTGCTCCTTCACCCATTACAAATCCATCTCTTTTTTTATCAAAAGGTCTTGATGCCTTCTGAGGTTCATCATTTCTTGTTGAAAGAGCCCTTGATTGTGAAAAACTAACTATTCCTATTGGTGTTATAGATGCTTCGCTACCACCAGCAAAAATAATATCTGCATCATCTCTTTTTATTGCTTCATACGCTTCACCAATAGCAGTTGCACCAGCAGAACACGCAGTTGTTGGACATGAGTTATAACCATTTATTTTCAATTTTATTGAGACCCATCCCGAAGCCATATTAGGTATCATCATTGCAGAAAGGTAAGGTGAAACAAGATTTGGACTTTTATTAATCATTGTTCTTATACCCTCTTCTAAACTTATGATCCCTCCAATTCCTGAAGCAACAATAGCACCGACTCTATAGGGGTCTTCTTTATTTAAATCTAAGAGTGAGTCTTGATAACTTGATAAGGATGCTGCTATTGCAAATTGGGAAAATCTATCGATTCTTTTAAGTTCAATAACTTTTATCTCTTTATCAAAATTTTTTAAATCAAAATCTCTAACCTCTGCAGCAATCTGTACATCTAATCCAGTTGGATCAAAAGCTTTTATCCTATCTATGCCTGATTTACCTGAAAAAAGATTATTTTTAAACTCCTCTAAATCATTTCCAAGAGGAGAAATAACACCCATCCCCGTTACAACTACTCTTCTTTCCATTTTATATCTTAGATGAGATATAATCTAAAGCACTTTTTACATCTTTTATTTTTGGAATATCTGAATCAGGAACAGTAATATTGAACTCTTCTTCTAAACCAGTTATCAAATCCATAACACCAAGAGAATCTAAACCTAAATCATCAATAAATTTGTCCTCTTCATTAAATGAGTCAATCCCTGTTTTTTCAACAAACACCTTTTTAAATTTTTCCATTACTTCTTCTTTTGCCATAAATTACCTCCTTAAATTTAAAATCCGAGGGATAACCCTCCATCAATAATAAAAACTTGACCTGTTATATAAGAAGATTCAGGAGATGCTAAAAATGTTACAAGTTTTGCTACATCTTCAGGTTTACCAAATCTTTTAAAAGGAACTTTTTCAAGAATTTTCTTTTTTAAATCATCATCTAAAATTAAGGTCATTTCTGTCTCAATGTACCCTGGAGCAATAGCATTAACTCTAATATTTCTACTTGCAACCTCTTTTGAGATTGTTTTAGTCAAACTTATTAGACCACCTTTAGATGCACTGTAATTTGCTTGTCCAGCATTTCCATATATACCAACAATTGATGAGATGTTAATAATTGAGCCATCTTTATTTTTAATCATATAAGGAAGAATCTCTTTTGTCATCAAAAAAGGACCAATTAAATTAACATTAATAACTTCTAAAAAATCCTCGAGTTTCATTCTTATTATTAGATTATCTTTTGTTATTCCAGCATTATTTACAAGAACATGAACATTTTTAAAATTTTCAATAAAAACATTTACAACATTTTTAACATCTTCACTTTTAGAGATATCTCCTTTTAAAAGCAAAACATTTACATTGAAATTTTTTTCTATATCATCTTTAATTTTCTCTGCTTCCTTAACATTTTTTAAAAAATTTAAACCAATATTATAGTTATTTCTTGCAAGTTCATAGACTATTGCTTTACCTATACCTCTTGTTCCACCAGTGACTAATGCGTTTTTAAATTCTTTCATATTTCTCATTTTCTAATAATGATTCTGAATTATAAAAAACAAGATTAGTAAAATCTCTTGAACCGAGATTTGTTAAAACCTTATTTGGTCCAACCTCATAAAAATTTTTTACACCTAACTCTTCCATTTTTGTTATTGTTTGTATCCATCTTACTGGTCTTGTTATCTGATTAGATAAAACCTCTTTTATTAGATTGCCATCTGAAAGTTCTTGATTTGTAACACTTGAAATATAACCAAATTTAGGATTTAAGAAATTAAAATTAGTCAAGACTTTACTAAATTCATCCTCTGCCTTTTTCATCAAAGGAGAGTGAAATGGTAAAGATGTTTTAAGAGGAATTAATCTACCTCTTTTCTCCGAGACTAAGTTTTTTAAATCCTCCAAAAGATTTTCTTCAAGAGAAAAAACGGTTTGAGTTTTTGAGTTATATCCAGCAATCTGAACTATACCTTTATCTTGTAAATTACTAATAATCTCTTCAATGTCATCAAGGTTTAAATTCAATATTGCAACTTGAACTCCTTTGATATTACCAATAAATTTTTTCATTGTTCTTGCTCTTTCTCTAATAAGAATCAAAGCATCTTCAAATGCAAGAGAATTTGCACATAATAAAGCGCTATATTCTCCAAGAGAATTACCAGCAACATAATCAGGTGTTAAACCATTTTTCTCTAAATATTTAAAATGGATATAACTTGTTAAAAGAATAGTTATTTGAGCATTTTCTGTATCTTTTAAAACTTCATCGTCCGCTTCAAACAGAAGATACTCTAAATCCATATTTAAAATCTTTTGTGCCTCTTTTAAATAACTGTACCCATCTTCATATTTAGAAAGAATTGCCTTTCCCATACCTTTATACTGTGAACCCTGCCCTGGAAAAATAAATCCCTTCATTTTACTTTAATAATTCCTCCTTTCTTTTTAATGTAGCAAAGATAACTCCTTCTGCTACAATTTCATCATCTACAGATGCAGAAACTTTAAATTTTATAAAACCCATTTTTTTAAATAAAACTTCAGATTTTAGAATTAGTAAACTTGAAGGAAAAACTGGTTTTTTGAAAACGAAATCCTCTACTTTTACAAAAATAGGAAAAAGATCCTCCTCGCTTTTATCGAAGATTAGAAGTGATGCCTGTGCAAGAGCTTCAACTATTAAAACGCCAGGCATTACAGGTAAATCAGGGAAATGTGCTTTAACCCAAAACTCGTCATTTCTAATTTTTTTTGATGCAGTTATTTTCTTCCCTTCTTCTCTTTCTAAAATCTCATCAACAAAAATAAATGGCTCTCTATGTGGAAGTAATTTTTTTATTTCTTCCATATCTTTCTCCCTAATAAAGTAATAACTACAATTCCAATTGAAATTAAAGATATAGTTAGAATAATGTTTTTTTTCTCTCTTTTAATGAATTTCTCCCCAATTAGACTATTTATAACTTTTTCTGAAACCCCGTCGAGATTTGTTAAATTTAAATTTCTTAACTCTTTTTTTATTGTTTCATATTTCTCCATATTCATCCTCTATTATTTTCTTAAGATTTTTTCTTGCTCTAAACAATCTAACTTTCACTAAATCCATAGAAATCTTAAGTATTTTACTTATTTCATCATAACTGAACTCTTGAATATCTCTCAAAATTATTATTTCCCTATCTTTTTCATTAAGTTTGTTTAATGCATTTATTATTTTATTTCTTCTTTCATTTTCCAACAATTCATCAACAATTGATGTTGTTTTTTCTTCCTCTTTTGAAATTAATTTTTTTTCAATATTTGTTTTTTTAATTTTTTTAAAGCAACTATTTCTTGCAATTCTTAATAACCAATATTTAAAATCTTCTTCATTTCTCAAGCTCTTTAAGTTTATAAAAGCTTTTAAAAAAGTTTCCTGTGCCAAATCTTTTGCTTCCTCCTCATCTCTTATAATGTAGTAACAATATGTAATAATCTCTTTTTCATAATTCTCTACAAGTTGTGCAAAAGCACTTACTTCTCCTTTTTTAGCCTTTCTTATTAATTCTTTCTCAATCATTAAAAAAGATTCCCTTTTCTAAATTTTGTTACAAAAATTTTTTAACTTAATGATATAATTTTATATTATAATTAATTTGGAGGTGGAAATTGGAACTTACAGGAAATTTGAAGGATTTTTCAATAGAGGACTTATTAAAATTTATAAACTTATCTAAAAGAACAGGTGTGATTTACATTAAAGGAAATGTGGAAAAAGAAGGTGAAAAAGAAGGGAAAATTTTTTGTAAAGATGGAAATATTATTGATGCAGAACTTGGCGATAGAAGTGGAGAAAATGCTTTTTATGTTATTTTAACAATGAAAGAAGGAACATTCAATTTTTCAAAAGAATTACCAAAAGATAGGGCTGTAAAAATAAACAAACAACTCGAAGAACTTTTGTTCGAGGGAGCAAAACAAGTTGAAGTTATTGATGATGTTTTAAAAAAATTACCCTCTCTCGATACAATTTTTAGAGTTAATCCAACTCCTCCATCAGCAAAGATAAGTTTAAATAAAGATGAATGGATGATACTAAATAAATTTAGAGATGGAAAAACAATTAGGGAAGTAAAAAATGAAGTCAATTTAAATGAGATTGATGTTTTAAGAACTGTTCTATCTTTAATTAATGCCAATCTTATAGTTCGTGAAGAAGTTGATATTATGAAAATAGTACCAGAGCATTCAGATAAAGCAAAATCTATAATAAAAACATATTCTGGTCTTGATATAAGTTTATTCCCAACAAATAATGTTAGAGCAAATAATTTTTTCTTTAAAGTTGATGGGAAAAAGGATCTTGAAACTATTATGAACGAAATGAAATTGAAAAGAAAGGATGCTCTTTCTCTTTTTATGCTACTGATAAAAGAAGGTGCTTTAAAAGTAAGAATTTCACCAAGTTTATTCAATAAAATTGAAGAAGAGCTAAAGAAATAAGAAATCTAAATGAGAAAATTTATAAATATTATATTTCTATTTCTTCTATTTTTTATTATATTTCCATTAAATGTTCAAGCAAAAGATTATTATTTTAAAGAAGTTTTAACAAATATATATATTAATCAAGACGGTTCTTTTGATGTTGAAATAGAAAGAACATATCATTTTTCAGGAAGTTTCTCTTGGGCAACTTATTACATTGATAAAAAGGGTTTTAATGAAATTGAAGATTTTATTTTGAAAGATGATTTTGGAGAATTTAAGAGAACTGATTATGAAACACAAGAAGAGAGAACATATACTTTTCAAAACCTTGGGAATATGTATTCAATTAAATTTTTTTATAAAGCAGAAAATGAAGATAAAACATTCTATTTTAAATATAAAGTTTTAGGAGGAATAAATTCATATCTTGATATTGCTGATTTTTATTGGAAAGTAATTGAGGACAGATGGGAAGAGGATACAAAATATTTTGAATGCAAAATCTATTTTCCAGAAGAGATTAACGAAGATAGTTTTTATGTTTTTGCGCATGGACCTCTTTGGGGTGAGATTGAAAAAAATAATGGAAAAGGAGCTATTCTTACTATAAAAGATCTTCCTAAAAATACCTTTGTCGAAGCAAGAATTCTTTTCCCCTCATATATACTTAATGTTCAAAAAATCGGAGAATATAAATTAGATGAAATTCTCTCTTACGAAAGAGAACTCGCAAATGAATCTAATTTAGAAAGAAATAAAGCTAAATTAATAATATACATATTAATTTTAATTCCATTAATAATATTAGCTATCTGCTTTTTTCTTTTTAGAAAATATGGAATTGAGTTTAAACCATCTAAAGATTATCTTTATATTAGAGAACCTCCGGATAATCTCCCTCCATCTATTGTTGGTTATCTTTTTAAATGGAAACAGGTTGATGCAAAAGACTTCACAGCAACATTAATGGATCTAATAAGAAAAGGTTACATAAAAATTGAAACCAAAGAAAAAGAAGTTGGTTTATTATTTAAAAGAACCAAAAACATTTTATTTTTTACAAAGACAAATAAAAGTAGTAATGATTTAAAAATTTATGAAAAAATAATATATGATTTTCTTTTTAGCAGTTTAACATATAGTGATGTTATAAATTTTTACTCAAATAAAAGCTCTTTAAAAATAATTGAATCTCTATTCAAAGGAAAATCAGGTTTGTTACCTGATATTGCTGGAAAAAATGAAACAACAGTTTCAACAGAAGATATTAATAACTTCATTAAGAAACATCCTCAAGAATTTAGAACAATTTTTAATGCATTTAGTGAAAACATTAAAGAAGAAGGAGGAGAGCTTGGTTATTTTGAAGAGACTGGATTTAAGATAGGAATTATCTTGGCGATTTTTTCTATTATTTTTTTAGTTTTAACTATTTATTTTGCTATTATGTATAATGTTACATTTCTTATCATATATTCAATAATAATATCTGGTTTAACTATTCTTTTATCAATTTTTATGCCAAGAAGATCAAAGGTTGGTTTTGAGACATTTAATAAGTGGAATGGATTAAGAAGATTTTTAACAGATTTTTCGAATTTAAGAGAGGCTATTCCAAAATCAATTATAATTTGGGATAAATATCTTGTTTATGCAGTAACCTTTGGAATTGCAGAAAAAGTTATAGATGAACTTAAGATATTATTACCAAATATAAATGAAAATGAAATATCAAAAAGTTATTTAATAGGAGCATTTTATAGTAGCGGTTCTTTTAATTTTGATTCATTTTCTATGAATTTAACATCAATGATATCATCTTTTAATTCTATAACACAAATTGCCTCATCTTCACTTTCATCATCAGGTGGAGGGGGAGGATTTTCTGGTGGTGGAGGTGGAGGTGGTGGTGGAGGTGGAGGCGGTGCAGGTTAAGATTTAAATCAATATTCTTTTAACTTCAATTTCGAAATCTTTAATAAAAATTTTTGCTTTTTCTTTGAAGCTATTAATATCACCGGTTGTATAAAACTCTAAAACAGATTTATCTTTATTATCAATATAATTTTTTATATATTTGATTATTTCTTTTGCAGGATCAACTATTTTTACATCAGGAAGAATTTTTAAAATTAAGTCTTGAAGCGCAGGGAAATGTGTGCATCCAAGTATCAATGTATCAACAAATTTAATTTTTTCTAATGTTTCCTTTGCAATCAGATATGTTGGGTCGTTGTTAATTATCCCATTTTCTACAATATTCACAAGTTCTTGAGAACCAACCTCATAAACTTTAACATTACTATCTTTTGATAAAATTTTATCTCTGTAAATATGAGTATTAGCAGTAAGAGGAGTTGAAATAACACCTATTAAACCATTTTTTGTTATTTTTAAACTCTTTTCAACTGCACCATCGATTACACCGATAATTGGAACCTCATATTTTTTCTTTAAATGATCAAGTGCTATAGAACTAACTGTATTACAAGCAACTATTATTAAATCAACTTTTTGAGAAATTAAAAATTCTGTTATTTTTTCACTTCTATCTATTATTTCACCGTCTGATTTTAAACCATACGGGTAGTAATTTTCATCCCCTATATAAAAATATATATTATTAGGAAATTTTTCATAAATTACTTTTAAAACTGAAAGTCCACCTATTCCAGAATCGAATATTCCTATTTTGCTCATTGACTGAAATATTCATTTATAGCATCAAAAATAGCATTTGCAAGCCTTTGTCTTATATTTTCATCGAGAATCATTTTTTCTTCATTTGGGTTAGAAATATATAAAGGCTCTAATAAAACACTTGGCATAGTATTTATATCTTTAACAACCTGAAAACCTCTATTTCTTACACCTCTATCAATTGTGTTCAATGTATTGATGATTTTTTTATGTACTAACTCAGCAAATTTTAAACTTGCTGGATGAAAATAATATGTTTCAGTTCCAGATATGTCACTCGAAGTAGATGCATTTAAATGAAATGAAATAAAAAGATCTGCTCCAGAAGAATTAGCTATTGTCACTCTTTCGTCAAGATGTGGAGTTAATTTATCATTCTCCTTTGTTCTTGTCATTATTACTTTTGCTCCAGATACTTCAAGCAAATTTTTTACTCTAATTGCGATATCGAGAATAATTTTGCTTTCAAAAGCTCCAGAAGGACCAACTGCTCCTACATCATAATAAATACCATCTGTATAAGCACCATGTCCGGGATCCAAAATAATAATTTTATCTTTTAAACCTTTTGATAGCTCCTTTGTAAATGTTATCTTGATAGATGGTGGGGTTTTTGAAGAAGTGATTTGAACATCTGGTAGATTTTTAGATCTTTTTAAAACAACTGTAGTTATAGGTAATTTTGAACCACTCCTTGGTGTAGTTGAAATATTTATTACTGCTTCATTATCTTTTAAATTTGTATCTGGATATGGTAAAGCATTGATATTCAAAGTAACCGAATCAGTTTGAATTGATTGAGTAAATTTTGCTTGAAAAGATAAAATAAGTGTGTATATCTCTTTAAATTCTGATTCCTGATTAAAATTTATTTCAAAAATATAAGGGTCAAGATAGGTAATTTTATTACTTTTATCAAAATTTACAGAACAATCAATAACAAATGGAATATATTCTAAAGGAATAAATAAAATATCGTTTGTTATTACAGGACTTAAAGTAAAATTTTTTGTTTTATCACCCTTTTTAACTGTTGAACTTTCATTAATTTCAACTTTTAAACCTCTAAAAAAGAAGGAAAGAGTTTTTTCTTTTTCATCCCATGTTGCAGGATACCCAAGAGATTCAAAGAGAGATTTTGCTGGTATATAAAGGGTGTTGTTTTTCTCAAATGGTGAAGGAAATATTGATAAAAAAGTATCTGATAGATAAATTGGGTAACTAATTGATACTCCTTTTGATAAAATAGTTATAGAAAGGCCAGTTGATGTTCTTTTTATATCATATTTATATTCTTGATTAAGATCTATAACAATTCTTACAACTGATGGATCAAGTGAATATTGGCTGCATCTAACTTTTAAAACAGAATATTTATTGATGTCTTTTGATAATGGTCCTGACAGAAGTATTGAATTACTTAAATCTACAACAATTCTAATTGGATTATAAAGAACTGTTACTGTATAATCTTTTATTTCATTGCTACTTATTATATCAATTACAATATTTCCTGCCTCATCTTTAAAAGAAATATCATTTATCTGTATTTTTGATTCAATTACTGTTGTCTCCCCACTCCATTTAATCCAATAAATTTTTCCACTATAAACAATTTCATGATAAATTATGTCTGGGAAAATAAGTGACGTACCTACAACTTTTATCTTTGACTTCGATGAAATTATATCACTTCTCTTCATCTCCTCTGATGGTCCATCATAAAGGAATTTTTCAACTTCAAGAGTTATCTCTTTGTCAATTAATTTTGTATCAACAACTTTTTGAATATATATGAGATTTACCTTTTCTGAGAATATCCATCCAATGTTTTGATCAACTTTAGAAAAATACCATATCTCATTTGATGAATTTAATGCCATACCTAAAATAATTATTTTTGTATCTGGTTCAACAGCTCTTACAACTTCATAAGAAATTGATGGACCTGTCCTTAAATTTGTATATTCTTTAACTACACCAGAATTCTCTTTTTTTGTCTCTTCTGTTTTGTTCACTTCAACAACCCATGAAGCAACATAACCTTCTTTTCCAAGTTTCTCTATCTTTATCTTGTACCATATTCTTCCATCTGAATCTTTTGCTTCAGACAAAACTTTAAGTACCATTCTTTCAGTTATTGTTGTGAGAA
Organism: Caldisericota bacterium; assembly: GCA_029553255.1. Taxonomy (GTDB): domain Bacteria; phylum Caldisericota; class Caldisericia; order B22-G15; family B22-G15; genus JAAYUH01. The sequence goes on from JAKPCM010000163.1 coordinate 37,346, forward strand.
TATCATAGGAAAGACCAGGACCAGTTCTTATATTTGTCGGTGGAGTTATAATGACCTCTTTTGTAATATTTTGTGCAAAAATTGGAAATATTGATGAAAAAATAAATATTATAACTATTATTCTTATAAATTTAATATCCATACTTTGCCTCCCTTTCAATTCTTCTTCTCAGCTCTTTCTCTTTAATCCCTTTTCTTTTATCATAAAGTTTCTTACCTTTTCCAACTGCAAGTTCAACTTTTATTAACCCCTTTTCATTTAAATATATTGTAATAGGAACAACCGTATAACCCTTTTCACTGACTTTCCCAATTAATCTCTGTATTTGTCTTTTATGTAATAGTAATTTTCTTTTTCTCATCCTTTGATGATTTCTGAAAGAAGCCTCAGGATATGGACCTATATCTAAATTTATTAAATATGCTTGACCATTTTCAAATCTAACATAAGAATCTTTAAAGCTGACTCTTCCTTCTTTAATAGATTTTACTTCTGTCCCTAATAAAGATATTCCACTTTCAATTTTTTCTTCAATATCAATTGTCATTAATGCTTTTTTATTTGTTGCTATAACTTTTTCTACTGGCATCTTTTATCCATTATACAATTTGATATAATTTTTTCAACTTTGTTTCATAATTTTGTTATAATAAAGAAAATTTGATAAAATTTTATAGGAGGTGAAAATGATTAGGACAGTTATATATTTGATTCTTTTTATTCTGGCTATTGTTTTTTTGTTCCAGAACGGAGGTCAACCTGTAACTCTAAAATTTTTATCTTGGGAAACCCCCTCACCCATTCCTGCTGGTTTTGTATTCATCATTGCATTACTTATAGGCGCTGTAATTGTTTGGCTTTATCATCTTCCTCAAATTATTACACTTAAAAATAAATTAAAAGGTCTTGATAGAAAAATTACACTTCTTATGGAAGATATTAAAAGAAAAGAAAATGAATTAAATGAAATTAAAAAAACAAAAGAAGATTTAGAGAAAAAATTAAGTGAGAAAAAGGAGGAGATCCAAGAAGGAAAAAAGACAGAAGAAGTAAAAGAAGAAGAAAAGGAAGTAGAAAGTAAAAAGAGCTCAATATTTGATTTTTTAAAGAGAAAAAAAGAAAATGAGTGAAAAATTTTTTACCTTACAAAAAGAGACTATATGTTTTTATAAAATTTAGAAAATATGAATACAAAAAGTTTGGTCAGAGGAGCAATTATTGCGGGATTGTATCTTTCATTAACATTAATATTTGCTCCAATAAGTTTTAAAGCATTCCAGGTGAGAGTGTCTGAGAGTTTAACACTATTACCCTTTTTAACTTTTGATGCAGTATGGGGAGTTTTTATAGGTTGTTTTATTGCAAATTTTTTTTCTCCATTTGGATTTATTGATGTATTGTTTGGTTCTTTGTTAACTTTAATCGCAGCATATTTAACTTTTCTATTAAGAAAAACAAAAAAGATTTATCTTGCTCCAATACCACCAATTCTATTAAACGGTTTAGGTGTCTCCTTTTATATAACTCTCTTATCAAGTAATGAAATGTCTTTAAGTAATTTCAACCTCAAACTTTATCTTTCAATATCTTCTTCAATACTTATTGGAGAATCAATAGCTACTTATTTAATTGGCTTACCTCTGATTATTTATTTTTCAAAATTAAAATTTTTTAAGGAGGAAATATGAAGATAAAAATTTCTCTTGCTCAAATTAATACAAAACTTGGTAATATAAATCAGAATATAAAAATTCATGAGAAATATATAAAAAAGGCAATTGACGAAAAAAGTAATTTGATAGTATTTCCAGAATTATCAATATCTGGCTACTATCTACAGGATGGAGCATTAGAGGTTTCATTGAAAAAAGAAAGAGTATTGGAAATTTTTTATGATTTAAGCCAAAAAATAGACATTTCTCTTGGTTTCCCAGAAATTGGAGAAGACAGTGTAACTTATATTTCACAGATATATATATCAAAAGGAAAAATTTTACATAATCATAGAAAAATCTATCCACCAAATCATGGAATGTTTGATGATTTGAAATTTTTTGGAAAAGGCAAAGAGGTGAAAAGTTTTGATACTGACTTTGGAAAAGCTGGAATGTTAATTTGTAGAGATTTTTTTCACCCCTCTCTTGCCCTCCTTCATTACTTACAAAATAGTGAACTATTAATTTTAACTTCTGCAATTCCAGTTAGAGGTTCATACAGAGAAAACGGAATAGGTATTTATGAATCAACAGAAAAACTTTTATCAATCTATTCATTAAGATTTCATACTTTTATAGTTTTTGTTAATAGAGTGGGATTCGAAGAAGGCATATGCTTTATGGGAGGTTCTATGGCAAAAGATCCATCTGGAAAAACAATTCTTTCTCTTCCTTTAATAAAAGAGGATTTTGAAAGTATTGAAATCAATTTTGATGAGATAAAGGAAGAAATATTTAATTTACCTTTAAGAAGAGAAGAAGAGATTGATATAATATTAAATAATTTAAAGGAGATTAAAAATGGATAATTTAAAATTGAATCTTGAATTTGCTAAAAATTTAATAACTTCATTTATAAAAGAGGAAAAAGAAAAAATTGGATTAAAAAAAGGTATCATAGCTTTGAGTGGTGGTGTTGATTCTGTACTTGTTTCTTACCTTTCAACTCTTGCTCTTGGAAAAGAAGATGTTGTTGCAATTAATATGCCTTATGGAGAACTTGGTAAAAAAGGAAGTGAAGATTCTATAAAAATATGTGAAATTTTAAATATTAGATATGAAATAATTGATATAAAACCTTTGATTGATAGTTATTTCGACTTAGAGGAAATGGATAACTTAAGAAAAGGTAATTTTATGGCAAGAATGAGAATGAATATAGTTTTTGATAAAGCAAAAAAATTTGATGGATTTGTAATAGGATGTTCGAATAAAAGCGAACTTCTAATTGGATATTCAACATGGTATGGAGATATGGCTGCTTCAATACTTCCATTAGGAGATTTATATAAAACTCAAGTTTATTTACTATCAAAATATCTCGGTATTCCAAATTATATCATTAATAAAGTGCCATCTGCAGAATTATGGACAGATCAAACCGATGAAGAAGAGATTGGAATAACATATGAGGAACTTGATAAGATATTGTATTTACTTGTTGATAAAAGAATGAACATAAATGAAGTAATTAAAGAGGGCTTTGACGAGGAAAAGGTAAAAAAAGTAAAAAGAATGTTAGTTAATTCTCAATTTAAAAGAAGATTCCCTCCGATACCAAAACTCTCAGATAGAACAATTGGAATAGATTATCTCTATTTTAGAGATTATAAAAATTATGATTAAAATTGTAATTTTTGATTTTGACGGTACTCTTTTTGATACAAAATATGATCTTGCAAGAAGTGTAAATATTCTTTTAAAGGAATACTGTTTAAATGAGTTACCCGTTGAAGAGATTTATAAAAATATTGGAAATGGTGCAGATATTCTGCTTTTGAAATCTTTTAATTTTTACAATTTAATGCCACCAGAAAATTCGATTGAAAGATTTTTAGATATTTATGATAAAGAAAAATTAAAAAATACCAAACCTTTTGACGGTATTGTTAATGTTTTGGAAAAATTATATAGGAAAAAGATTCTTTATATAATTACAAATAAAGATGAGAAAAATAGTTTAGAAATACTAACATATTTTAATTTAGAAAAATATTTTAAAAGAGTTATTGGAAGAGATACATTTGGAATTAAAAAACCTGATAGCAGATTGATTGAGATAGTAAAAAATTTTGAGAATGTTAATAACAATGAAATAGTAATAATAGGTGATAGTGAAATTGATTTAACTTTTGGAAAAAACAACAACATTAAAGTAATTCTTGTTACATGGGGAGGAATGAGTGATATTGATTATTTAAAAAGTCTTAAACCTGATTATGTTATTGATCATCCTTATGAAATAATCGAATTAATCAGTAAAAATTTTATATAAATCATAACTATTTTATTTAAGAATTTTTAATATATATATTAAATCAAGCCAAACATTATTTTATTAAATATATTATCCTTTGATTCATAAATATTCTGACTTGGTATTGATATCGAATTTATTCTATCGGATAATATTTTTATTAGTTTATTAAATTTTAAAATTATCCATAAGCGATAATTATAATATAAAATAAAAATATGCAAGTTGATAATTTCGAAGAGATATGTGAAATTGGACATGGTGGTGAAGCAACAGTTTATATTCATTTAAGAAGGGTATTCCCATTTTTTGAAAAAATGTTTATAACAAAAAGAGATTTTGTTGTTAGCTATAGGGTGCTTCATAAAGCGAACATATCTTCAAATGAATTACTAATTAAAAGATCATTCAGTGAATTTTTAAGACATTTAATTGCTAAGAAATTTGATGATTATTTTTTAAGAAAAAGTCATTATAAATATCCTCATATTCCAAGATTACTTGGTTTTGATATCAACGGATATTATTATGAATTTGTTTATGGCCTTGAAGGTTATTATCCATTGTATTTTGATGATACAAATATGAATTGGAATCCTGTCGCCTTGAATGATGAAAGGATTTCTTCTTCACTTTTTCATGAAATTGGAATATACCTTTTTCAAGATATTGTGGAACCAACCTCAAATTATGTAAAAAATTTAATTATTGAAGAACCTTATATTTCACTTATGCCTGAAAATATTTCAAGTTTATGGAAAAGAATAGATTTTGGTGTAAAAAGCATAAAGTTTGATTATGAGAAGACTAAAAAATATATAGAGAAAAATGAGAAAGAGTTAAATGAAGTTTTGACAAATGATAGAGTTGAAATGCTTTTAATTGCACTTGATTATTTAATAAAAGATGGCAATTCAAAAACTTTTGGAGAAAAAAAGTTCAATAGATTGAAATATTTGATAGAGCTTTTCTTAAAATCGACTTTAGAGCATATGGGTATAATTGAAGAAAATCCTGAACATTTAATAATTCAAAAAAAGGAGGGAAGATATAAGAAATTAAAATTAAAAGTAATCAAAATAAAAAAGGGAAATTATAAATTTTTATCACCATCTTTTAATAAGAAAATTTTTGAAAATGATAAATTTAGATTTGGACTTATACAATCTTCAGAAATTCCATCAATAGATAGTATTATAATTACGCATAGTGAAGTCCCAATGGCAAAAATAGAATATAAAGAAAACAATAAAGGCTTTAACATTTTTTTAATTCATTTTCTGATAAAAAAATTTGAAGATTACTTTATAACAGCTGGTTTTTATTCTTTTCCTCATATTCCAAGACCATTAGGTTATTGGGAAAACTATCTTCTTTATGAATTTCCATTTGGAAAACAGATACTTAAAAAAAATTTTATTGATAATAAAAAAGTTGATGATCTTGAAAATGTTTATAATCTGTTTTTTAATATTGGCATTGACTTTATGAAAAACGTTTCATATTTTGAAGATAAAATCAAAAAAGAAAAGGTTGCTTTTGAGTTTTTTGTCTCTCAACCAGAAAATAGTGTTTTAGAAAAATTTTCAAGAATGTGGCAAAGAGCTATATTCACAGAAGAAGATTTAAATATAGATTATGATAAAATAGAAAAGTTCATATTGCTTAATAAAGAAATATTAAATAAAAATCTATCAAAAGGAAGGTACGAAACTATGATACTTGCAGTAAAGTATTTAAGAAATGAAATTGACAAGAGCGAATTTAAAAGTTTAAAAAATGGTATTTTAAAATTTAGAATCTCTTCATTAAGACATTATAATCCAAAAGAAATTTATCTATTTGATTAGAAATGAAATATAGAAAATTTTATAAAGGAAATATTGATATTTCTTCTCTTGGATTTGGTACTATGAGATTTCCAACAATAAAAAATGAAGGTGATATTGATATTCAAAAAACCACAGAAATGCTTGATTACGCAATTAATAGTGGTCTAAACTACATTGATACAGCGTTTACATATCATAATGGAATGAGCGAAAATTTTTTAGGTGAATATTTAGAAAAAAGAAAAGTAAGAGACAAAATTTTTCTTGCAACAAAAATGCCGGTTTGGAAAATAGAAAAAAATTCAGATCTTGATTACTATTTTAATATACAACTAAGAAGGTTAAGGACCTCTTATATAGATTTTTATCTTCTTCATTCGTTATGGCAAGGTAGCTGGGAGAAGGTTAAAAATTTAAATATGCTTGACTTTCTTATTAAAAAGAAAGAGGAAGGAAAAATAAGATTTTTTGGGTTTTCTTTTCATGATGAATTTAATATTTTTAAAGAGATAATTGACTATTATAATTGGGATTTCTATCAGATTCAGCTAAACTATATGGACATTGATTATCAGGCAGGAGAAAGGGGATTAAAGTATGCATACGAAAAAGGAATTCAAGCAATTATAATGGAACCTCTTAAAGGAGGAAAATTAGCAAATCCTCCTCAATCAATTAGAAATGTTTTTGATGAGTATAAAATAAAAAAATCTCCTGTTGAATGGGCACTTTCATTTCTATTAAATAAAAAAGAAATTTTATTAATACTTAGTGGAATGAGCAGTTTTGAACAAGTTAAAGAAAATATTGAAGTTGCCTCAAAATATGAAATAAATTCACTAAATGAGGACGAGCTAAAGATTTTATCAATTGCGAGAAGTGAATGGCTTAATATAAAATCAATTGGTTGTACTAATTGTAAATATTGCATGCCTTGTCCAAATGGAGTAAACATTCCAAAAAATTTTGAAATTTATAACAACTATATTATGTATGAAGATTTAGATGAAAACGCCTCAGAATATCAATATTTAAAGGAGGAAGAAAAAGCATCAAATTGTAGAGAATGTGGAAGCTGTGAAACATTATGTCCTCAAAACCTTAAAATAATAGAATTGTTAAAACTTATTAATAATACTTTTAATATATAATATGTAACTCTAATTAAAGTTCGTCGATATTAAATGTATCCCAATTGTCTAAATTCCCTGTTTGAAAACCTTTATAAAACCATCTATTTCTTTGTTCTGAAGTTCCATGTGTAAAAGAATCAGGAACAACGTAACCTTGAGTTTGTTTCTGGATTCTATCATCTCCGACAGCACTTGCTGCATTTAAAGCTTCTTCAAGGTCTCCTTCTTCAAGATAACCAAGTTCTTTAACATGTCTTGCCCATACTCCTGCCAAATAATCTGCTTGAAGTTCGACACGTACAGAATACTCATTAAACTCTTCTTGAGTTACTTGTCTTTGAATTTCCTGGATTTGATCTAAAATCCCCAAAAGATTTTGCACATGGTGACCAACCTCATGTGCAATTACATATGCAATTGCAAAATCACCTGTTACCCCAAATCTGTTTTGAAGTTCCTCAAAGAAACTTAAATCAAGATAAACAGTTTCATCGCCAGGACAATAAAAAGGACCTGATTGAGAACTTGCAATACCACAACCAGAATATACAGTATCGGTAAATAAAACAAGTTTAGGGAGGTCATATTGATATCCATAATCCTTAAGTACTTCTTTCCATATATCCTCTGTATCTGCAAGAACTACTGAAACAAATTCAGAAAGCTCTTTTTCTTCAGCTGTCTCTTCGTATGTAGTAGTATTATTCTCATTATTTATAAAGTTATTTAAAACATCTGATATATTACCGCCGCCAAAAAGAGTATATATTAATATAAGGATAATTCCAAGAGTTCCACCAACTGCAGCAAAACCACCAATGCCTTTCCCCCTTCTATCTTCGATATTATCGCTTCTTCTTCTATCTTTCCAACGCATATTTCCTCCTTATTATTAAAATTTATCTCATAGTTATTATATCAAAAAATTGTAAATGCTTGGGTCATATTAATAAATTTTGGGGGCAGGTCTTGCAATGAAATATTTTTGTATCTTTTTATAAAATTTAAAATTTAATGGTGCCGAGGGACGGAATCGAACCGCCGACACGAGGATTTTCAGTCCTCTGCTCTACCAACTGAGCTACCTCGGCAAATTAACTTATCAATGGTGGGCGAGAGAGGAATTGAACCTCTGACCTCCTGTTTGTAAGACAG
>JAKPCM010000171.1 GCA_029553255.1 Caldisericota bacterium
ACTTTAACATTTGCTTTCGGATCGATCATTGGATGCAAAAGAAGTTCTACTTGGTAAGGATTAACTCTCATTACTGCTTCTTCTTTACTTATAACTCCCTCTTCAAACATATCAACTGCAATTTTAACAGCAGCTATTGGAGTCCTTTGACCTGTTCTTGTTTGTAGCATAAAAAGTTTTCCCTTTTCTATTGTAAACTCAAAATCCTGAATATCTCTATAATGTTTTTCTAAAATATCCTTGATTCTTAAAAGCTCCTCATAAGCAGAGGGTATATCATTTTTAAGTTCTTCAATTGGTTTTGGAGTTCTAATTCCAGCAACAACATCTTCACCCTGTGCATTTAATAGATACTCTCCATATAATTTATTTTCACCAGTTGCTGGATCTCTTGTAAAACCAACTCCTGTTCCAGAATCATATCCAGCATTTCCAAAAACCATCATTTGAATATTTACTGCTGTTCCAAGATCTTCAGGTATCTTATAAATTCTTCTATATTCAATAGCTCTTTTGTTGTTCCACGATTTAAAAACTGCTTCAATAGCCATCATCAACTGTTTATATGGATCTTGAGGAAAATCTTCACCAGTCTCTTTTTTATACAACTCTTTGAATTTGTCTACAACTTCCTTCAGACCCTCGTAAGGTATCTCTGCATCACTTTTAACACCCAATCTTTCTTTTATCTCTTCAAGTATCTCTTCAAAATTTTTATGCTCAATGCCCATAACAACATTACTAAACATTGTTATGAATCTTCTATAAGAATCATATGCGAATCTTTTATCTTTAGTCAATTCGCTCAAACCCTCAACTGTTAAATCATTAAGACCTAAATTCAAAATTGTATCCATCATTCCTGGCATTGAAACAGGAGCACCTGATCTTACAGATACAAGAAGGGGGTTCTCACTTGATCCAAAAATCTTTTTAGTTTTTTTCTCGAGTTTTTTTAAATGTTCTAAAATTTCATCTTCTAAACCTGGTGGAAATTTTCCTCCGAATTTATAATATTCATTACAAACTTCAGTTGTAATAGTGAAACCATAAGGGACGGGCAAACCGATTTTAGTCATTTCTGCAAGACCAGCACCTTTCCCTCCAAGAAGGGATTTCATCTCTTGTGAACCTTCTTCAAATTCATAAATTCTCTTTGAAGCCATCTTATACTCCTTTCTTATATTATGACTTTATAATTTCATCAAATGAACCAAAAATTTTCATAAGAATCAAAATATTTTTAATTAAATTCAATCTATTGTTTTTTATATTTTCATCTTTATCCATAACAAGAACATTATCAAAAAATTTATTTATTTTATTAACTAAATCAGTTGATTTATTAAAGAAGATGGAGAAATCTAAAATCTTGTTTTTTTCTATATAATCTTTTATTGATAAGTATTCTTCATACAAATTTTTCTCTTCATCTTTTATGAAAAGATCTTTTCTTATTTCTGAAACTTCCTTATAATCTTTAACAATATTGAAAATTCTTTTGTAAGCTTTTACGAATTCAATAAAATTTGATTCATCATAAATCTCTTTTATATATTTTGCATTCTTATAAGAATAATATGGAATAATGTCGTTCAAATTTAATATACAATTAATTATATCATATTGAACTCCATTTTCCTCTAATATTAATTTGAATCTTCCTTTTATGAAATTTATAAGATTATCAACATTGAAATCTTTTTTTAAATCATCTGGATAAGTATTTAATGAGTATTCTATTAAATTTTTTAAAGACAACCTGTTTTCAAAAGAAATCAAAAGTTCTAAAAGAGTAAATGATATTCTTCTTAAACCAACTGGGTCTTCTTTTGATGTTGGTTCCAAATTTGATATAAAAGAACCAACAAGAGTGTCAACTCTATCAGCAATCCCAAGAATTTTTGATAGATAATTATTTGGCAGCTTATCGCTTCTTTTTCTTGGATAAATAAATTCTCCTATTATATAACCAACAGCCCTCTCTTCTTTTGAGATAGATGACAATATTTTACCAATAATTCCATGAAGTTCTGGATATTCTTGAACAGTTAGAGTAGTTAAATCTGTATATGAAAGTAAAGCAGCTCTATCAAGGACAATTCTCTCTTCTTCATTTATTTTAATATCACTATATATTTTTGATAGTAATTTTATTATTCTTAATGTTTTATCATAATAAGTGCCAAGGTTTTTTTCAAAAACAATTTTTTTTAAACTGTCTATTCTATCTTTTAAATTTATCTCTTTATCTTTGTTATAGAAAAAGATGGCATCATCTATTTTTGCTTTAATTATATTGAAAAAACCCTCTTTAACAATCTCGCTTTTTCTATTGACTCCATTTTGAACTCCAAAAACATATACAATTTCATCCTTTTTAATTCCAGGAAAAACTCTTGCACCTCTCTTTAATATCTCTAATAGAATCTCATTTGGTAAATTTTTACCTTGGCTTGGTAACGGTAAAGAGAATACCTTAGGTGATTCAGTAAGATTTGTGAGTTCGTCTAAAAGATCTTCATCAATATCAATTTCAACTCCAAGTTCTTTTCCAAATGAATTTAATTCCTCAACAATTTTCTCTTTTCTCTTTTCAATAGAGATTATTATACCCTCGCTTATCATAATATCAAAATAACTATTTGCATCAGAAACTTTAATAAAATCTTTCCCTGATTTTAGAAATGGATGTGTTCTATTTTTGGATTCAACATTTCCTATTTTAATTTTCAACACCTCATCATCAATAAGTGCAAGAATCCATCTTATAGGTCTTATGAATGTAATGTTATCCCACCTCATTGGTTTTTTAATTGGTATCGAAAAAAGAACATCATTGAAACCCTTTTCTATTATCTCCTTGCTCATTTTTCCTTCAACATTTTTTTCAATAAAAACATACTCATCTTTTCCAACTTTTTCAAACTTTAATTCCTCTAATTTTCCACCATTCTTTTCCATAAAACCTATCAAAGCCGAAGTTGGCTCACTACTTGTTGAAAAAGCGATTGTTCTTTTTGGACCTTTTATTTTTATAACTCTATTTTGTTGATAAGGTGATATATCAGTTACAAAAATCACCAATCTCCTTGGTGTCGCATAGCGCTCTATGTTTTTATATAAAATGTTCTCTTTATCGAGAAAATTTCTAAAATTATTCTTAAAATCTTCTATAATATCATTCAAAAATCTTGCAGGTATCTCTTCTAATCCAACTTCAATCAGTAGGTTCTTTCCCATTTTTCTCCTTAAGATATAAACTAGCACACCTATTTGCAATTGATCTAATTCTTGTGATATATTGAGTTCTCTCAGTCACACCAAAAGCACCTCTTGCATCAAGAACATTAAAAATGTGTGAAAGTTTTAGACAGAACTCATAAGATGGAATTATTAAATTTTTAGATAAAATTTTTTCTGCCTCATTTTCATAAAAATCAAATATAGTTCTTAATTTTTCTATATCTGCCTCTTCGAAAGAGTAGCTACACATCTCTTTTTCCTCTTTCAATCTTAAATCTTTGTATTTTATATCATCATTCCAAAGAATCTCAAAAATTGAACCTTTTTTTTGTAAAAAAAGAGCAATTCTCTCGAGACCATAAGTTATTTCAACTGAAATTGGTGATAAATCTATTCCACCAGCTTGTTGAAAATATGTAAACTGAGTTATCTCCATACCATCACACCAAATCTCCCATCCAACTCCCCATGCACCAAGGGTTGGTGATTCCCAGTTATCTTCCACAAATCTGATATCGTGCTCTTCTTCTTTTATTCCAAGTTTACCTAAACTGTTTATATAAAGCTTAACAATATCATCTGGGGGTGGTTTCAAAATAACTTGAAATTGATGATGTTTATATAATCTATTTGGATTATCTCCATATCTTCCATCTTGAGGTCTTCTTGATGGTTGAATATATGCAACTCTATATGGTTTTTCACCTAAAACACCAAAAAAGGTTAAAGGACTCATAGTGCCAGCACCAACTTCTATATCAAATCCTTCACCTATTATACAATTTTCCTTACCCCAAAAAATTCTTAGCTCAGTTATAATATCCTGAAAAGTCATATTTTATAATTATACTATAAATAAAAAACTATTAGAATATATTATAGTATGTTTACAAAAAAGGCTGTCTACTTTTGTAAACATACTATAATTCTTCCATTGCTAAATTTAGAATATTTTTTAAATTTTTTATTTTGAATAAATGGCTTTTACAATCACAATCTGAACATCCAAATTTAGAAATTGGAATTTCAGTTTTACTTAGCCTTTTTGCAATTTTACACTCTTCTTTTCTTCCTGTATTTTTATAAAGAATTTTTAAAATTTTAACAGATTTATTTTTAAGAAGATAGTCGATGTGCCATCTTAATTTTTTATTTTTTACTTTATGTCTTTGCGCTCTTTTTTCTAAATTATTCTGTACCGAACCAATATAGGAATAAATTCTTTTATCAAAATTTATTTTTCCTAATGAACCTATTTCAATTTTTATATTTTTATCAATTTCTATCAATAAAATGTAAATTCCCTTCATTTTAAATTTTCTCTTTCATATAAATTAAAAATAACTCTTTTTATAAAAAATAAATAGAAAAAATAATGAAACATAAATTTTTATTATCCATTAGTTATAAAAGCAGATTCATTCTTCAAAAATATCAATGAAAAATTTTGAAAATTTGAAGATTCTTTTACCTATTTTTTTTAACATTTTTAATAAACTCTTACGATTTTCGTTTTTACATGATTTATCTTTTTTCTATAATTTCTCTATAATTTTAACTTTTTATTCTCATTAAAATTAGATCTTTCATATCTTTTATAATGACATTTAAAGTAAAGTAAATGAGAAAAATTGATTCTTTTTCTTTTCTACTATAGTTTATAGTTTAAAATATTGTTATAATGTTTTTTTAAAAATGAAGGTTTGATGGAAAGATCAGAAGGTTTTAAAGGTTATTAAAAAAATCAAGAGGTTTTTAAAGATTAATTGAAAAGAACAAGTAGTTTTAAAAGTTTAATGGAAAACCAAAAAGTTGTAAAAGTTAGTAGAAAAACAGAAGGTTGTAAAGGTTGATGGGAAAACCAAGCGGTTTTAAAGGTTTTGCTTTTATGTCAATAGGTCAATTCATTTCAATGGTTGGCTCAGCGATGACTCAATTTGGACTTTCTATTTGGATTTGGAAAATAAGTGGAAATGCAACTCCATTTAGCATAATCACAACTCTATTTTTTATTCCAAATTTAATTTTTTCTCCATTTGCAGGAGCGCTAATTGACAGATGGCCTATAAAAAGATCTCTTATCCTTCCAGACCTTACTTCTGGTATTGTAACTATCATAACTTTAATTCTTTATCTATCAAATAGATTGAGCCTTCCCTTTTTATATATATCATCTTTTATATCAGGAACTTTCAATGCTTTTCAATGGCCAGCATATTCTGTAACGATAAGTGTTATGTTGAAAAAAGAAGATTATGGAAGAGCCAACGGTCTTTTTTCAATGGTTGAAAATGGCCCCATTGTTATAGCTCCTATTATTGCGGGAATTTTACTTCCAATCATAAATCTTTCTGGAATAATGATAATTGATATAGCAACATTTCTTTTTGCAATAGGGGCTGTATTGTGGGTATATATTCCAAAAATTGAGAGGAAAATAAGCGATGTCAAGGTGAGCATTTTTCAAGATGCATACTTCGGTTTTAAATATATTTTTACAAGAAAACCTCTTTTAGCCCTTTTGATAGTATCCTTGTTTGTAAATTTTTTTTTCGGATTCATAAATACTCTTTTCTCTCCATTAATCTTATCTAAAACCAATAATAGTAGTATTGCTCTTGGAGTTGTTCAAACATCATTTGGTCTTGGAGGTATTATTGGGGGTCTAATAATGACAATATGGGGGGGTAGAAAAAAGAAAATTTATAGTATATTAGGTGGAATCTTTTTAATTGGAATTTGTATGATATTTTTTGGTATATCAAAAACAGTTATCTATTTATCAATTTTTGGCTTTATTCTCATACTAATTTCTGTTATTGTTAACTCTTCAAGCCAAGCAATTTGGCAATCAAAAGTGCAATCTCAACTTCAGGGTAGAGTTTTTTCTGCAAGGAGAGTAATAAGTCAACTCATTAGTGTCATTCCAATGTTAAGCAGTGGTCCAATTGTTGATAATTTTTTATATAAGTTTTTTATTGATTCAAATAGATTTTTTAGTTTTTTTGGTCCAGGAAAAGAAGGAGCTATGTCTTTTCTTGCAACATTTTCTGGGGTTTTTGCATCTATTATTGCATTGGTAGCTTTTACAAATAAAACAGTTATGAATGTAGAAAATTTTGTTGAAAAGGATGAATTAATTAAAAGTTAATTTTATGAAAGTCATAAAATTTTGTATAATTTAAAAGATGCATATAAAAATGATAGAAGATGAAAATGATGTAGAAAAAGCTCTAAATTTTATTGGGAGCTATTTTTTTGAAAAAGATAGGCTTGAAAGATATATCAGAGAAAGAAAAAAAGGTTTTTGCAATTCAGAAGTAGTCGATGAAAAACTTCTTTTAAAAAATCCAGATAAAAACACAAAAATATTTGCAGTTTTTGATAATGATTTAAATTTAGTTGGTGGTATGACAATAAAATTTTAT
>JAKPCM010000004.1 GCA_029553255.1 Caldisericota bacterium
TACCAATTTTATGCGGAATGAGATTTTAAAAAAGTGTATAATTATTTAAAAATTAAAAAAAGATTGAATAAATTTAAATAATATGATAATTTTAATCATCAATAGATTATTATCATTTACTATCATAATTTATAAATATAATTAGCGAGTCAATTTTGTCAAAGTCGAATGTAGTCCCCCATTATTAAGTTTTTGTTTGACAGAAATAAATTTTTATGCTATATTATAATCATGTATATAAAAGAGATTAAAAAGAAAAATAAGTATTCAGATAAAATTTTTGTCTATCACAGGCTTGTGGAGTCTTACAGAACTCCAAAAGGGCCTAGGCAAAGAATAATTTTAAACTTAGGGACTCTTACAATTCCAGAAGAACAATGGAAAATGTTAGCGGATAGAATAGAAGAAATAATCCATAAACAAAATCGGTTATTTAATATTCCAGAAGAGATAGAAAAACTTGCCCAGCATTATGCATCATTGATAGTTGACAATAAATCTGTTGAGGTTGATAGTGAAATAAAAGAAGAGGAAGAAAACTTTCATGAAGTTGATATAAATACAATAGAAACATCAAATGTAAAAATGATTGGAGGAGAATATTTATCTTATAGTTATTTGAAAAAATTAAAACTGGATGAATTATTCAAGAAACTTGGCTTTACCAAATACGAGCAGGATATTGCGATATGGCTAATAGTTGGTAGATTGTTAAATCCAGGGAGTGAACTTTCTACCTATGAATGGGGATTAAAAATAAGTGGAATGGACGAATTATTGAATACAAACTTTAAAAATTATTCGTTGAGTGGATTATATAGAACAAGCGAATTATTATATAAAAATAAAGATAAAATTGAGAAATATTTGAGAGAGGAATAGAAAAATATATATTCGTTAGATGAGAAAATAATTTTATATGATTTAACGAATACATATTTTGAGGGTAGGCATTATGATAAAAAGATAACATTTGGGCGTTCAAAGGAAAAAAGAAGGGATTGCAGGTTAATAACAATGGGTTTAGTAGTTGATGAGTATGGATTTCCGAAAAAAAGTGAGTTTTTTGAAGGAAATGTGAGTGAACCAAAGACATTAGAAAAGATATTAGAGCAGTTAAAAAGTGAAAAGACAAAAACCATAATAATAGATGCTGGTATTGCGACAGAAGAAAATTTAAAAATGATAAAGGAAAAAGGCTTTGATTATTTGTGTGTATCAAGAAGTAAACCAAAGGAAGATGATAAAAATAATGATTTTATTTTAATAAAAGAGACAGAAGATAACAAAATAGAAGCAAGATTAGTTAAGAAAGATAATGAGCAGGTATTACTTTGTAAGAGTAAAAGTAAGGAATTAAAAGAGTCAGCGATGCTGGAATCATTCAGGAAAAAGTTTGAAGAAGGGTTGGAAAGCATAAAAGAGTCGTTGAAGAAAAAGACGGGAGTAAAAAAATATGAAAAAGTAATGGAGAGGCTTGGAAGATTGAAACAGATAACGCATGGAGTTTATCAATTTTACGATATAGAAGTTATAAAAGATGAAAAAGGTAATGTAAAAGAGATAAATTATAAATATTCGAAAGAGAAAGAAGCAAAAGAAAAATATTCTGGGCAATATTATATAAAAACTAGTAGAATGGACTTAAAAGAAAAAGAGATATGGGAATTATATATTACATTGAATGGAATAGAGGATTCATTTAGATCCATGAAAGAGGATCTTGGAATGAGGCCAGTATTTCATAGAAAGAATACAAGAATAGAAGCCCACCTTTTTATAACTGTGCTTGCCTATCATATATTAAATGCCATTAGATATGAATTAAGAAAAAA
>JAKPCM010000008.1 GCA_029553255.1 Caldisericota bacterium
CAAGTTGTACACCTTTTTTAATAGATATTTTACCGAAAGTGGTTCAATCTATTTTAATTCAACACCTTTTCATAACAATGTATACGAAAAAGTGTATACCGATGATAGAGATGTTATTTTGTTTTGGAAAACGCAGATGCTCTATTATGTTAAAACTGACAGAATTTTTAAAAGTTTAGAGATAGAATCTGACGGATTTAAGTTTTTCTTTGATGTATCAAAACTTGAACACAAAAAAGCTAATGAGAAACGAAGTTTAATTTATGAATTAAAAGAACTAAAAGAAGATAAAACAATAGTTTTTAATGTTATTTATTCAGAAAAGGGAAAAGTAACCAAAACAGAAGACATATTAAAGGAGTTAAAGAAAAAGAATATAAAAATAGATGAAGAACAATTAGAACGTGCATATAGAATATTTGAAAAACAAAGTGAAGTTGATTTTTTCATAAATAAAAATGCCAAAGCATTTTTACAAGAACAGTTTAAACTGTGGAGCTATCAATATTTTTGGGAAGGGGCAAAGGAATGGGGCAGTGATAGAGTAAACCAATTACAGATATTAAAGGATATTGCGTTTAAGATAATTGATTTTATTTCTCAATTTGAAGATGAGCTTGTAAAGATATGGAATAAGCCGAAGTTTGTTAAAAATAGTAATTATGTAATTACGTTGGACAGGATAAATAATCTTGAATTGATTGAAAAAATATTCAATCATCCAAACTTAAACGAACAGATAAAAGAATGGCAAGAGCTTGGAATTGTAGATGATGCTTTTAAAACAAAAGATGTTTTTGAAACCGATATTTATGGCAAAAAGTTAACAAAAAAATATGAACATTTACCTATTGACACAAAGTATTTCAAGGATTTGGAACTTGAGATATTGAGCCAATTTGAAGATTTTGACAACTCACTTGATGGCTGGCTGATAAAGAGTGAAAATTATCAGGCATTAAATACGATTTTACCAAAATTCAAAGAAAAAGTGCAGACAATTTATATTGATCCGCCGTTTAATACCGGAGATGATTTTGAATATGTAGATAGATTTCAAGATAGCACTTGGTTGACCTTGATGCACAATAGGATTCAAGCGGCTAAAGATTTTCTTAAAACTACGG
>JAKPCM010000033.1 GCA_029553255.1 Caldisericota bacterium
GGAGGGGCTTTTTTATGAAAAAGAAAGATTTGGGTAAAAAGGGGGAGGAGATTGCAGCAAAATATCTTATCAAATCTGGATATAAAATTATTGAAAAAAACTTCAGAACAAAATATGGAGAAATCGATTTAATATGTGAAAAAGATGATTCCATTATATTTATTGAAGTAAGAACGAAAAGTAATTTAGATTTTGTCTCTCCTGAAGAGAGTATCTCCTCAAAAAAAATTGATCATATAAAAAATTCTTCTTTAGATTATCTATCAAAAAATAAGAAAAAATACAAAGATATAAAATTTGAATTTATCGGAATTTTAATCTCTTCAGAAAGTGATTATAAAATAAATCATATAAAGGATATTATTTTTTAAATTTTGTCATTTCATAAAGAGCAATTCCAAGTGAAACTGATGCGTTAAGTGAAGTTGTTTTACCAAAAGTTCTAATCTTTATAACAAAATCACTCTCTTCTAATACTTTAAGATTGATTCCTCTGTCTTCGCCTCCAACTATCAAAACAAAAGGAAAGGGTGGTTTAAAATTTGATAAATCTTCTTTTGCATTCATATCAAGAGAAACAATCCATAACCCCTTATTTTTTAACTCTTTTATTACTGAATTAACTCCTCCAAATTCATATAAATCTATATTAAATATAGCCCCTGTAGATGATTTAATTACAGTTGGTGTTATTGTTACTCCTCTTCTTTTAGGAAATAGAACTCCCTTCACCCCAAAAATTTCTGAACTTCTTATGATCGCTCCAAAATTATGTGGGTCTTCAATATTTAAAGCCATAACATAAATATCATCTTTATTCACCTCTATTTCACTCAATTCTTTAATTTTTACTGGCGAAATAAAACCAATCATATTATTTGATTCAGGATATTTTTTAAAATAATTTGAATCTTTATATGTATAAGGAATATTTCTCTCTTTTAATAAATTCTCTATTTCTCTATTTTTATAACCATATTTAAAAATGACTTTTAGTAAAATATTGTTTTTTATCGCTTCAATTATTTCATTTTTATTGAAAATTGTGTTATTCTCTCTTAAAGAAAATCGTTTCTTTTCTTCCATCTCTTATATCATAACCTATTCTATTCAATCTATCCCTAATTTCATCGCTTAATTTAAAATTTTTATCTTCTCTTATTTTTTTCCTATAATCGATTATTTTTTTTACTAACTCTATTTCTGATAGATTTTCATCATTTGGCTTGTAAAAAGAATAATCTTTAATTATTTTTATTAGTTCTTCTTTTATATCCTCTGATTCTCTAAATGTTATTTTTATTCCGAGGATATTTAACATATCATTAACTTTTTCTAAAAGATATGTATAATTTCCTTTTACCTCTCCTGTATTGAATTTATTTATTAATTTGAATAAAATACCTATTGCCCCTTGAGTATTAAAATCATCATCCATATTATCTAAAAATTCATTAAAGATTGAATCTATTAAATTTTTTGAATTATCAGATATATGTTCTTCTTTTTTTGATAAAAATTGTAACATCGAGTAAAACTCTCTAATTTTATAATATTGTTTTCTTATATCTTCCATTTTTTCATCATAATAATCTATGGGGGAGTGATAATCAGAAGAAAGGAGAAACAATCTTAATACTTCAGGTTCATATGTTTTTAATATATCTTCAATTGTTAAAAAGTTTCCTAATGATTTAGACATTTTCTCTTTATCTAAATTCACCAATCCATTATGTAACCAATACCTTACAACTGGTTTATCACCTTTCCATGATTCACCTTGTGCAATTTCATTTTCATGATGTGGAAATATTAAATCATTACCACCGCCATGTATATCAAAACCAAAACCAAGATATTTAATTGAAATTACAGAGCATTCGATATGCCAACCAGGTCTTCCTCTTCCCCAGGGAGATTCCCAGAATGGTTCACCCTCTTTAGACTTTTTCCATAAAGCAAAATCAATTGGTTCTTTTTTTGTCTCATCTACTTCAATCCTAACACCGCTCAACATATCTTCTATTTTTCTATTTGATAATTTACCGTAATCTTTGAATTTTTTAACCTCAAAATAGACGCCTGTGTCTGTTTCATATGCAAAATTCTTATCCTGTAAAAGTTTGATAAATTCAATTATATCTTTTATTTGATCTGTTACCTTTATATACAAATTATCCTCTGTGTCTATATTTAATTGATGAATATACTTTTCATACATTTTAATAAATGTCTCTGCTATCTCTTTTGGAGAAAGACCCCATTCTATACCTCTCTTGATAATCTTATCATCAATATCAGTATAGTTTTGAACATATTTAACTTGATAGCCTCTATATTTTAGATACCTTTTCATAGTATCATAAACAACAAGAGGCCTTGCATGACCAATATGTGGATAATTATCAGGAGTTAAACCACAAACATACATATAAACTTTATCTTTTTCTCTTGTTATAAATTCCTCTTTTTTTCTTGTTAAGGTATTGTATACCTTTATCATTATGAGTTTATAACCTCCATAATTCTTTTTTTTGTTTCTTCTTTTCCTATTAAATAGATATAAATATATATCTCAAAGCCTTCATCCTTATGACTAATTGCAACTCTTAATGGATAATAAAGATTTTTTCCTTTAATGTTTAATTTTTTTCCAACTTCCCTTATTAAATTTAAAATTTCATTTTCATTCCATTCATTTAA
>JAKPCM010000038.1 GCA_029553255.1 Caldisericota bacterium
AATCCAATAAGAAAGTTTATAAACATCGTCAATTTTCATAACACTCTTTTTTTCTCTAATTTTCTCTAAATTTACAGGTTTTGTTAAATTCAATTTCTTTTCAATGTCTTTTATGACATTATCATCAAAATTTTCCCACGCTACAAATTTATATTTACCATCTCTGTACTCAATTATTGAACATGAATCAGCTGAAACAATTTCTTTTGCTAACTTAGCAATGCTTTTTAAAAAATTTTCTCTATCACCTATATATGATGTTAGAAGAATAGAACCTTCTCTTAAAAGTTTAAGGATTTTTCTTTCATTATTTAAATCTTTGATTACTTTATTTGCATATAACGAAAAAATCAATAAGAATAGTCCAACAAAAAATCCTTTTTGATAAAAAATTGAAGAATTTATAATATAAACTTCTGATGCTAAATAGTTAACATAAGGAATAATTTTATAATATTGACCTAAAATTAATATTATGTAAGATACATAACAAATAGCTGAGATTAAATACGGATAATTAGGGAATCTAAAAGCACTGAAGTTAAAAATAATTAAAAAATAAGAGACAAAAAAATAACTTGTAATACCACCTGTATAATAAATAACAAAAGTTGCTATGATAATTTCAATTAAACTAATAGATAAAAGAAAAAATATTACTTTTTCTTCTTTAATTTTATTAAACAAATAGTGAGTAAGAATAATAAATAGAAGGTAAAATAATGAAATATATAGAAATGGAGTTAAAGGATATTTTGAAAATTTAAAAATTAGAGAGAACAGATATAATAAAATTCCAAATGTGGGTAATAAAATTTTTAATCTAAATATGTTATTTTCAGTTATTTTTAAATCTTCATAAGTTATAAGTTCATTCATATTTATAAATTATATATTAAAATAAAATAAAAGGATTAAGGAGAAAAAATGAGAAATGTATTTTTTGGACATTTTGAAGATTTAGATGCAATAACAGGGGTTTCAGTTATAATTTTTCCAGAAGGTGTAGTTGCAAGTTGTGATATAAGAGGCTCAGCACCAGGAACAAGAGAAACAGCACTTCTTGAACCTACGAAAATGGTGAGAAAAATTTATGGAATATCTCTTTCAGGAGGAAGTGCCTTCGGTCTTTCTGCTGCTTCAGGGGTAATGAAGTATTTAAAAGAAAAAAATATTGGCTTAGAAACAGGTTTTGGAAAAGTACCAATTGTTCCTTCTGCTATAATTTTTGATCTTGGGGTTGGAAAAAATGATATTTTTCCTGATGAAGAGATGGGGTATAAAGCATGTTTAAATTTAAGAGAAGAGCCTTATATAGGTTCTATCGGGGCAGGAACAGGAGCAACTGTTGGAAAAATTTTGGGTATGAACAATGCAACAAAAAGTGGAGCAGGTTTTTATTCTGAAAAGATCCATGGAATAGAAATTTCTGCATTCACAGTTGTTAATGCCTTTGGAGATGTTTATGAAGATGGAAAAATAATTGCAGGAGCAAGAAAATTAATAGGCAAAGGATTTCTTAATACAGAGGAGTATTTAAAAACTTTTATAGGAAAATTAACAATGAACAAAATAGAAAATACAACTCTTGTTGTAGTAATAACTGATGCAAAAATAGATAAAGAAGAGGCAAAAAAAATAAGTGAAATGGCTCATGATGGAATTGCAAGAGCAATCAAACCTGTTCATACTATGCTTGATGGAGATATAGTTTTTACTGTTAGTACTTGTACTGGAAAAGAAATTGATATAACAACACTTGGAACATATGCAGCAAAGGTAACAGAAAAATCTATAATACAAGCTGTTAAAGTATCGAAGAGTTTAGGTAAAATTTTGTCTTATGAGGATTTAAAAAGTTCTACCCGAGAAGAAAATCAAGAATCATCATAATAATAAAACCAACAATTATTGAAAAAGTTGCTTCTTTTTCATAACCTCTTTTATGGGATTCTGGAATTATTTCATCACTAATAACATATAACATTGCACCAGCTGCGAAGGATAGAGCAAATGGTAAGATCTTTATTAAAACTTTAACCAGTAAAAAACCTAAAAAAGCCATAAAAGGTTCAAAAATTCCAGTTATAAAAGAAATTAGGAGTGCCTTTCCTCTTGAATATCCCTCGCCAACTAATGGTAAAGCAACTGCTAAACCTTCTGGCATATTTTGAAGACCAATTGCTATTGCAATTATTAAACCAGATTTAAAATCAGAGGAACCAAAGCCAACTCCAACAGCAAGGCCTTCTGGTAAATTATGTAATGTAATAGCGTAAATGAACAGCCAAATTTTTTTTAATCTTGATGAAGGACCCTCTTCTCCTTTTATAAAATGGGTATGTGGTGTAATTTTATCAAGAAATGACAAAAATAGTGCCCCTGTTATTAAACCAATAGTTGTAATAATCACTCCGCCACTCTCAAGAGATGGAAGAAGTAAACTAAAAAAAGTTGCTGCGAGCATAACACCAGCTGCAAATCCAAGAAGAACATCAACATATTTAAAAGGGACGTCCTTTTTTAAAAAAAGAACAGGTAAGGCACCAACACCAGTTAAAACACCTGGTATAATAAGCCCAAGCAGAATAGATAAATTCATTAAAATAAATTATATCAAATTTTTGTTATCTATATCAGAATCTTTCAAAATTAGACAAAGGTGTCAGGCACCAAAGTTTCATATTTAGAAGTTAATTCAATATTAAATACTTCGGTTTGTTTGGTTATAGAATCAAATTTAGAAAGCCTCCGAGAAGAAAAGCAAAAATCATTTCAAAAACAGTCATTAAAATCGCACTAAATAAGCCAATCTCTTTTCTTAAGACAGAAAAGGTCGCAACACATGGAAAATAAAATAGAGTTATCAGAGAATAAATTATTATCTGTTTCGGAGTCATAAAAGAAAGAACATTGGTTGTACCAAAAAGTGAAAAAAGCATAATAAGTGAAAGTTCTTTTCTTAAAATACCAAAGATTAGAGGTATTGAAGTTAATGGCGGTAAGCCCAAAAAAGAAACAAAAAAAGGTGAAACTAAATTTACAAAACTATTCAATAAATTTGTTAAATCTAAAATTTGAAGTAAGAAACTCCCAAAAATTATTATAGGGAAGGCGAAGTATATAAAATCTTTTATTCTAAACCAAGACTGTTTTAAAACAATTTTTGTTGATGGTTTCCTCAAAGGAGGAATCTCCATTATTAAACCATAACTTTTTCCAGGAACTAATATTGAAAGCAATTTCCCGAATAAAATGATAATTATTATATCTATTATGTAAATTATTAAAACATATTTAAATCCAAGAAAAATTCCTACCAAACCCATTATAACAACTGTTCTTGCACTACAGGGAACAAGTGTTGCAAGTGTAGCTGTTATAAATTTCTGTTTTTTTGTTTCCAGAATTCTTGAACCCAAAACTGCTGGAACATTACATCCAAATCCAAGCATCAATGGGAAAAAAGCTTTTCCATGAAGTCCTATAAAATGCATAAAAGAATCAGTAAAAAAAGCCATTCTTGAAAGATAACCTGAATCTTCAAGAATAGATAAAAGTATGTAAAATGGTATAAGATAGGGAAGAGCAATAGAAATTCCACCTATTATACCTTCTCCAATACCATCCCATAAAATCTTTTTTAATGTTTCATTTATATTTAATTTTAAAAAACCATTTTTAATCAGTTCAAAAAAAAGATTCAAGGTATCTAGATACAAAATTGCCAAATTTAAAAATTAAATAGAAAATAAGAAAGAGAGAAATTATAAGAGTGAAGTAACCAAAAATAGGATGTAGAAAAATTTTATCAAGAAAATCAGATATATTAACTCTTTTTTCTTTTTTAATCAATACTTCACTTGTTATTTTATTACTTAAGTTATATTTTTCTTGAGTTAATATTAGAGAAATTGGCTCTCCATGAATTTCTTCAAGTTCTTTAGATTTTTTTTCAATAATTTCTAAAATTTTTTCATCACGAACCAATTTTTTTATCTTTTCATCACCTTCAAGAAGTTTAATATTAAACCATCTCTTCGGGTAAGAAGTATCAAAAGAAACAACCTTAATAAGTTCATTTACTCTCTCTTCGACCTCTTTTCCATATTCGATCTTAATTGGTTCATATTTTATTTCCCCTTCATAAATCTCTATACATTTTTCAATTAATTTCTCTATCCCTTTACCTTCTATTGCAACCGTAGGTACAATAGGTATATTCAAAATATTTTCAAGTTTATTACTATCTATTGTAAAATCAGATTTTTCAAGTAAATCAATCTGATTTAAAGCAATTACTAATTTTGCTTCGAGTTCAATTAATTGAAGCGTAAAGAAGAGGTTTCTTTCAAGATGAAGTGCATCAACAACATTTATAACTACATCTGGTTTCTCTTTCGCAATAAAATCTCTTGAAATTAACTCTTCTTCTGAATAGGTAGAAAATGAGTAAATTCCAGGTAAGTCAACAACTTTTATTTTATAACCTTTATAAATTAAATATCCTTCTCTTTTTTCTATAGTTTTACCAGGCCAATTACCTATAATTTGATGAGACCCTGTTAACTGATTAAAAATTACACTTTTTCCTACATTTGCATTACCTGCAAGAGCAATCGTTAATTCTTTTTCTTCACCCATATCCTATCTATCACTCCCCTACCAAGAGCAAGATGATAACCTCTTAAAGAAATCTCAATAGGACCAAATGGTGCTTGTCTTAAAACCTTTATTTCAGTTCCAGGAGTTAACCCCATATCATATAATCTTTGAATTAAACCTTTACCTCCTCTTATTAAAACTATCTCACCAACTTCTCCTGTATTTAATTTAGATAAGGGATAAATATCTTTTAATTTGTCTTCACTTATATGATGTTCTATTTCACATGCTTTTTCATGTGCAAAATCTTCAGGAACACCAATATTTTTTAAAAAATCTTCAACAAATTCATGTTTTTCAAAAATATCTTCTCCTTCTTTTTCTCCCTGATCTGTTAAAATTACAAAATCATTTTCTAACTTAATTTTTCCTTCAATTACTAAAGAATTTATAATTTCATCAAAATTCTCAAAGTTGAAATAACTTTTTAATTCTGAGATTGAAACCATCTCTTTTTTCTCTCTAAATAAATATTCTAAAATCTCTTCTTTAATCTTCTTCATGAAAATATTTTTCATTTATATTATAGATAAGAATTAAAAAAAATCAAATATATATATCTATATCAATATGTTAATATAGTATTTGACACCAAAATGACTTTAGTGTACAAGGTGCCTGACCCCCTGTACACTATCCTTAAAATGTTAATATGGTATCTAACACCAAAATGACATAGTTTTCCTCAAGAGAAATTCATAAAAAGGGTAAGTGATTTTGATCTAAAATGTTATAATGATTTTATTAAAGATGAAAACTTATCTTTTAAAGATATATGGGAGAGTCCAAGGGGTTGGTTTTAGACCATTCATATATAGATTAGCAAAAGAGTTAAATCTTAAAGGTTATGTTTTAAATTCTTCGAGTTGTGTTGAAATAGCGCTTCAAGGTGAAAAAAGTTCTTTGGATAATTTTATTGAAAGAATGAAAAATGAGGCTCCTCCTTTATCAAAAATTGAGAAAATTGAGAATGATATTTTAGATTTAGAGGATTTTAAAGATTTCACTATTTATGAGAGTAAAAAAGATGAAGGCTTCAATTTTATCTCGCCAGATATTGCTATTTGCGATGAATGTTTAAGAGAGCTCTTTGATAAAAAAGATAGAAGATATAAATATCCATTTATCAATTGTACAAATTGTGGTCCAAGATATACCATCATAGAAGATCTTCCGTATGATAGAGAAAAAACTACAATGAAAGTTTTTAAAATGTGCGAAGAGTGTGAGAAAGAGTATAGAGATCCAAATTCAAGAAGATTTCATGCTCAACCCAATGCATGCTTTAAATGTGGACCAGAAATCTGGATAGAAGATTTGAGCGAAAAAAGAATATATAAAGAAAATGTTTTTAAAGAGTTGGCAAAAATTTTAAAAGACGGAGAAATTGTTGCAATTAAGGGAGTTGGTGGATTCCATATCGCTTGTGATGCAACAAATGAATGTGCTATAGAACAATTAAGAGAAAGAAAAAAGAGACCTACAAAACCTTTTGCTTTGATGATGAAAGATATTGATATAGTTAAAAGTTATTGTTTTACTGATAATAAAGAAGAAGAGATTTTGAAATCAAAAGAAAGACCAATTGTCTTATTAAAAATTAAAAATTTATATCCAATATCTGAATTAACTGCACCCGATAATAAATATTTAGGGGTTATGCTTCCATATGCACCATATCACTATTTAATTTTTGAAGAATTTGATAAGCCTCTAATTATGACAAGTGGAAATTTATCCGATGAACCAATAATAAAGGATAATGAAGAAGCAGAAGAAAAATTGAATGGAACAACAAAATATTTTATTTTACATAACAGAGAGATTAAACATAGAATTGATGATAGCGTAGTTTTTATTGAAAATAAAAATCTAAATTTCATAAGAAGGGCAAGAGGTTTTGCGCCAGATCCAATTAAAATACCAATATCCTTAAAACCCACCCTTGCTCTTGGTGGAGAACTTAAAAATACATTTTCACTTGGATTTGAAAATTATGTATTTATGAGTCCGCAT
>JAKPCM010000046.1 GCA_029553255.1 Caldisericota bacterium
ACAGCAGGAGATATACCAAGAGATTTGGTTAAAGAATATGATATAAGAGAAGTCCCATTTTATTTATATTTTGAAGGTGAAGAAAATGTTATTTACAAAGAAAATGTAACTTTACTGCCAGAAGATTTTTTTAATATAATGAAAGCAAAGAAAAAACACCCAAGAACATCACAGCCAAATATGGAAGATTATTATGTTGTATTAGAACAACTCGCAAATGAAGGTTACAAAAAAATTATAATTATGACTCTATCAGCAAAATTCAGTGGAAGTAACCAATCTGCACAACTTGCAAGAGATGAGATGAAAGTGAAACACCCTGATATTCGAATTGAGATAATTGATACAGAATCAGCAACTTTAGGAGAAGGACTACAACAAATTTTAGCAGCAAAAATGATAAGAAAGGGTGCTCTATCATTTAATGAAATAGTCAATCTGCTTCTTAAGATGAGAAAAAGTACACATGTATTTTTTACTGTAGAAGACCTTTATTTTTTCTATCTCGGGGGAAGATTAGGTAGAGGTTCTGTTTTTATGGGGAATATAATGAATCTAAAACCAATAATGTCAATTGTTGACGGAGAAACAAATCCAATTGAAAGAGTAAGAGGGAGAAAAAAATCTTTGACAAGAATAGCAGATCTTTGTAAAGAGTTAATAAAAGACATTAACAATCTTTTCGTTGCTTCACCTCATGCAGTTTGCCCAGAAGATCAGAAATTTTTACTTGACTATTTCAGAGAAATAACAGGATATAAAGGAGAAATAATAACAAGAATTATGGGAACAACAATTGGTGCTCATCCTGGACCAGGAACAACTGGGATCTGTTTTGTTGAGATGGATTTAAAAGGAGTTATTTAGTATTAATTGATATAATTTATATGTGAGAAAAATTTTATCATTATTCATTCAAGGTTATGCTTTTTCTCTTTTAAGAAAAAGCGAAGAAAAAGCAATAAATTTTTTAAGTAGAATAGATCATAAATTCTACACACCAAAAATATATGAAATTTATGGAAATTTGCTGATAAAAAAAGGTGATTTAGATTTTGGAGAAAATATTTTAAAGAAGGGAATAGAAAAATATAAAAAATCTAAAGGAATTTATAGAGTATTATCACAAATATTTTTAAGAAAAGGTGAAGTTGATAAGGCAATTGAAATAATAAAATTAGCTAAAGAAAATAATAAAGAGACATACTGGTATAAT
>JAKPCM010000056.1 GCA_029553255.1 Caldisericota bacterium
AAATTCTATATAATAATTTTAAATTTAACAAATCATATTAATGTAAAAATAAGACTTAAAAAGTTTTATTGAAATAATATATTCTTATACAATATAATCATTAGCAAAATATATGTGAATTTTTTTATTTTTTCTATTAAAATTATGCAGTTATATTGGAACTATAATTGTATTATCATTTGATTATAGTTTATAATGTGACAGGCACAATATATACTACCTTTTATATTGTATCTTATTAATTTATAATGTTTATTATGATTTTATCTACACATTACAGTTTTTCTCTTTTTTTATTATCTATTTTAGAGAAACAGCCAATAATTTTTTTATACTCAATATTTTCTCTCTTGCCAGACATAGATATTAAATTTAATGAGCACAGAAAAATCACTCATACTTTTTTGGCAAGTTTAATAATTTTTTTAATTTTTAGAAACAATCTAATTTTTTTAGCATATTTTTCACATATATTTCTCGATTATTTAACCTATACGCCCATTCCTTTATTATGGCCTTATAAGAGTAAGTACTGTCTAAGAATTATTAAGACAAATGGAATGACAGATAAAATGTTAACATTTCTTTTTTTGCTTTTATTTTTGATTAACTATTTTCTATTAAAATAAATCCAGAAAAATTAGTGTCTCTTTCAATATATGGATTAAAAAGTTTTATAAAAAAGGGTTTATTAATTAATATGTAATATTCATTTTTTTCTTTAAATCTAAAATCAACAAATTTTTGTAGACTAAAATTTTTTGTTGCATCAAAAATGTTATATATGTTTTCACCATTAATGACATAAGAACCCTTATCACCCATTAATACAAAATTATCAATAATGGGAGAATTATATTTAATATTATTTTCATTATAATTTAAAAAAATTTTAATTCCCCTTAATAAAAATTGATTTTCTAAATTCAAAATTTCACTTTTTGACAAAGAATCTAAAAAATATATTTTTTTGGATGAAAATAAAATTGATTTTCTTAAATAATCACTTTTTGAATTCAGTCCCATAATTATTTTTTCAATATCATCATTTATATAACCCTCAATTGTTACCTCTTTTTTCTGTTCGTTCCAGCTAACAATAAGATTTAAGGCTTCACTTATATATCTAATAGGCAAAAATGTTCTTCCATCTTTTAATATTGGGGAAGAGTCAATCATAATATTATTTCCATTAACAAATATCTCATTTTTACCTATGTAGAGTTTAATTTTATTTTTATCATTTTCAAGAATAACCTCACCATCTTTCCAAGTAACTTCAAAACCAAAATTTTCAGCTATAAATCTTACAGGGACCATAGTCCTTCCATTATAAATAAAAATTGAAGTATCGATCTCTTTTTTTACACCTTCGAAATAAATATAATTCTCATTTATCCTCATTTTTAAAGTTGAAAATGTCCTCAACATTGGAGTTGATAAAATAACAGGATGATCTCCATTTAAGTAGACATTTAAATTACTTTTTTCAGAATTAAAGTTGATAGTTGAAGCAAGGGTAGTTTTTTTAGAAAAATTTATCTTATCAATTTTTAAATTAAACTCGTCATTTTTTATTTTATATTCATAAAATTTTAATAATGGAGAGGTTTTTAATGAATAACTAAGAATATCAGTAGGTGTAAATTCTAAATTTACAGGTATGAAAGTACCAAGCCTGAATAAATTAAAATTCACCCCTTCTTCTTTGCATATTTTTATTGCTTTTTCAATATTTTCACCTGTATCATTAACTCCTATTCCACACAAAATTTTTGAATTTACTCTTTTTTTACTATTTTTTATTATCTCTCTTATCCACTCTACACTCTTATTATAATTTTTATGATAAGCAAGTGGACATACAAAATCACAGAAATTTGAAAGTTCAGTATAATCTTGTCCAAAATGTAGAAAACCATAAGGATAAGAATCGATTCCTCCATCTTTGTATGATAAAAATGATGATGCGCTTTGTATTAAAGTTACTGAAAATAAAATATTTGAAGATATAGAAGAGATAAAACTCTTAATCTCACCTGTGAAATTTGTAACAAACTCACTTCTTACTCTACCTAACAATAAAACATCTTTGTCTTTTTGATCATAAAGTTCAAAAATGTTTTGTCCTTTTCTGAAAATGTTCAATATTTTATTCCAATCACCACCAAGTTCAATAAATCTATTCTTAACTTTATCTTCATAACCATAATTTATATTTGGATATCTTATATAATCAAGTTGTATTCCATCAGCATCAAAATCATATATCAGTTCCTTGACGATATTTTTTATATAATTTAAATATTTGTCACTTCCTAAGGAAACTACTTTAAGTTCAGGGTCTCTGTATGGATTATTATTGTTCTTGTTAGGTGAAAGAAAAGTTGCTTCTTGTGGGTTATTTTTTAAGTAAAGGGAATCATAAGAAACTGGTATATAAAAATGTACATTGATTCCATAATTTTTAAAGATTTTTACTATTCTTGTCAATGTATCTTTATATTTTTTATAAAGTAATTCCCCATCTACATATTTTGCAAGAAAAAAGACATTTTTAATATCTCTTTCAACAAAAAATTTTACCAAATCAATTATCTCTGAATCTGAAACATTCTGAAAAGTTGGTATATGAACCCAGACACCATTTCCTATATCAGAATATGATTCTGAATTTAATACTTCTTTATCATATGAAACAAAAAAAATATTAAAGATTAGAATCAATAATAAAAATATTCTAAATAACTTTTTCAGTCTCATCTTTTAAAATTAATATGCTATTTTTTGCTGCATCTTTTTCTGCTTCCTTCTTACTTTTTCCAGTTCCTATACCAAAAAGTTTATTATTTATATAAACACCTACTTTAAAAACTTTATTATGTTCATCGCCTATAGTCTCTAAAATTTCATAAATTGGCAAAGATTTAAATTTTTCTTGAGTCATCTCTTGTAATAGAGTTTTTGAATCAAAAAAAGTTTCATAATGAAATTTATCTATTAATTTGTTTATTATTTTTTTTGCATTTCTTATCCCTGAATCTAAAAATATTGCTGCAATAAGAGCCTCAAAAGTATCACATAATATATTACTTTTTTCTCTTCCACCATCTAACTCTTCACCTTTTCCTAACATAATAAATTGATCTATTTTTAATTCTTTAGCAAATTTTGATAAAATTTCCTTACTTATAAGGATAGATTTGTTTTTTGATAAAAAACCTTCTTTTTCATTTTTAAATTTTTTAAAAAGTTTTTCAGAAACAACAAAATTAATAATTGAATCTCCAAGAAATTCGAGTCTTTCAAAATTATATGGAGGTTCAGCGATCTCTCTTGATGTATGTGTTAGAGCTTTTTCTATTAAATCTATATTTTTAATTTTTATATTGTAATCTTTCTCTAAAAGATCAATAAATTCTTTAATATTTCTCAAATTTAAGTTTATTCAATAAATCTATTTCAACCGATTTTGATGCAATTTTAATAGCATTTTTTACAGATTTTCTTTTTGATCTTCCATGTCCTACAACAACAATACCATTCAGTCCAAGTATTGGGCTACCACCATATTCTTCATAGTCAAATTTTTTTAAATTATTTATTAACTCATTTTTTATAAATAGATATGATAGTTTAGTTAATGAATTTTTTTTAAAAATATTTTTTATTAGGTTTAAAAAAAATGTTGCTTCACCTTCAAGTGTTTTTAGAGCAACATTTCCAGTAAAACCATCTGTTACACATACATCGTAATCACCATACAAAAAATCCTTACCCTCCATATTTCCCTTAAATTCATCCTTAAATTTATCTTTTAATAATTTGTAAGATTCTTTTGTTAATTCAGATCCTTTTTCCTCTTCTTCTCCAATATTTAGAAGTCCAATTTTTATTTTTTCTTTTTTAGTAAATAATTTTATAAATATTTTAGCCATTGTTGCCCATTCAACTATATTGTTTGGATTTGTATCGACATTTGCCCCAGAATCTACGAGCACCATTAAACCATTAAGTGTTGGAATAATTGCGGATTGTGTCGGTCGATTTATACCTGGAATTTTTTGTAAAATAAAATATGAAGCAGTTAAAATTGCCCCAGTATTTCCACAGGAAACAAATGCATCTCCTTTTTCTTGTTTTAACAAATTCAAAGAGATGTTTATAGATGAATTTTTCTTTTTTCTAAATGAAAGAATAGGTTTATCATACATTGTAACAACTTCATCAGCATTGACTATTTCAAAATCATTTACTCTTTTATTCAAATACTCTTTTATAATATTTTCTTTTCCAACTAAAACAATATCGATTTTTAATTCATCCTTTGCTAATATAGCTCCTTCAATTATTTCTTGGGGAGCATAATCCCCCCCCATTGCATCTACTATTATTTTCACTCTTCTACTTCTTTAACAATTACTTCTTTACCTTTATAATATCCACAATAAGGACATACTCTATGTGGAATTATTAATTCATGACAATGAGGACATTCAACTAAATTAATTTTATTTGGTTTATAAAATCTACTTCTTCTCATTCTTGTTCTTGATTTACTCTTTTTCTTTTTTGGATTCGCCATTCAAAATACCTCCTATCGAATAAAATAAAAATATAAGAATATCATTTTAACATTTTTTTCAAGTAGAATCAAAATTTATAATTACAGTTTTTGTTTCATCAACCCATTCAACTTTTCCATTTAAAAATTCAGAAATAAATCTTACTGGTACAACTGTCCTGCCATTATATGTATAAGGTGCTACTTCAATTGAATGAAATACACCATTTAATCTAACATAGTTTTTATTTTGATCAACCCAGAGTTCAATAAAAATTTCATTGAATATTATTAAAACTTTATTCTCCTGAGCATACCATAATACTTGAGCGCCTCTTTGTTCAGCAATAAATCTTAAAGGCACCATAGTTCTTCCATTCTTGATGAAAGGTGGAAAAGGTAATAGAAAGGGTTCATTGTTTACATATGCAACTTGATTTCCAATTTGTAATATAATCCTAACAGAAGTTGGTTTTTCAAATTTAACCCTAACTTCATAATTTCCACCATTGCTCTCGATTGTTATTAAACCCTCATAATCAACAACTTTTTTTATAGCGACATAAACAGTGGTATTTCCTTCAAATGTATTTTTATCTATAGCTATCCAATCATCTTTGGTATAAATTGACCCCTTTAAAGTACCTTTACCTATATTTTTAATCCTTATTTCTAAGATTTGATCTAAGGTTCGAAAAGTTAAAAGGTTGGGTTCAACTGAAATCTTTGGTATATTTGTGGTTTGAGGATAAATTGTTAAATTTTTAGAAATAAAATCTATGTCTTTTAAGTTACTATCCTTTAATGAAACCTCTTTAAAATTAAAAAAGGTTTTGTTGTTTGTTTTTAACTTAAATTTTATAAATATCAAATTACCGTCGCCATTAACACCACTTATTTTGCTTTTTCTTGATGCTCCAATAATAATTTCCCTTCTCTCATTATCTACTTTGTATAAGAAAAAGGTCTCGTTTTTATCTTTTTTAAGAAAATCACCTTCATCAATTGATTCAATAGAAACAAATTCTGGTTCAAATTCAATATGAAAAGAAAAACCGTATAAATCTTTAACATTGCTAATGATAACAGGCACTGTTTTTAATTCATTTTGTATAACCTCTATAGAATCAGTTCCAAAATTTAAATAAACACTCTGATATTTAAACGATAAGGTGAAAATCATTAATATAAGAAAAATCAATAAAATTTTTTTCATTTTTTCACTACAATATTTAATAACTTATTTTTTATATGAACTATTTTTTCGATCTCTTTATTTTCAATATATTTTTTTATTTTATCATCATTCAAAACAATTTCTTCAATTTTATTACTATCAAGGTCTCTTTCGATTGTAAATCTACCTCTAACTTTTCCATTTACCTCAACAATAAGTTCAATTTTATCTCTTTTTATTAGATTTTCATCATAATTTGGCCAGCTGTTAAACTGAACACTTGCTTTATTGCCAATCATTTCCCAAAGCTCTTCTGATAAAAAAGGAGCAAATGGAGAAAGAATTATAATAAAATTCTCAAGAATTTCACTTAAAACCTTGATATTTGGCTTCTCATTTTCATTCAAATAATCCTGAATATAATTTGTAAGTTCCATTAAAGATGCTATTGCAGTGTTAAACCTGAAATTATTTTCAATGCTTTCTGTTACTCTTTTAATGGTTTCATGAAGTTTAATTTTTAAATTTATATCTTCTTCATTTATATCTTCATAATTAGAATTCTTGATTTTAGATATTTCAATATATTTATTAACTAATCTATAAACCCTATTAACATATCTACTCATACCTTCAATTCCTCTATCTGTCCATTCAGCATCTGAATCAGGAGGACCTATAAAAAGTATAAACAATCTTTCTGCATCAACTCCATATTTGTCAATAATTTCATCTGGTGATACAACATTACCTTTTGATTTTGACATAGCACTTCCGTTATAAAGAATCATACCTTGAGCAAAAAGATTCTTGAATGGCTCTTTAAATTTAATATAACCATTTTTATATAAAAATTTAGTGAAAAATCTTGAATATAATAGATGAAGAATTGCATGTTCAACTCCTCCAATATATTGATCAACAGGCATCCAATAATCAACATCATTTTTATTAAAAGGAAAACCAGGAGGATTTCTTAGGCTTTTAGGTGCAGTATATCTTAAATAGTACCATGAAGAACAAACAAAAGTATCCATAGTTTCCGTTTCTCTTTTCGCTGGACCACCGCACTTTGGACATTTTGTGCTAACCCATGAATCGACTGTTTCAAGAGGATTTTTCCCCTCTATTTTAAAATTTACCTCTTTTGCATCTGGAAGTTTAACCGGTAAATCTTTATAAGGAACAGGTACAATTCCACATTTTTCACAATTTATAATTGGAATAGGTGCTCCCCAATATCTCTGTCTCGAGATTAACCAATCTCTCAATCTATATCTTACTATTCTTTTTCCTAAACCTTTTTCTTCCAAAAATTCTGATATTTTTATTTTGGCATCTTTAGATGGAATATTTGAAAATTGATTTGAATTAATTTCTATACCTTCTTCCTCAAAGGCTTTTTCCATATTTCCAGGATTTATATCTGAATCAAATGGTTTAATAACAACCTTAAGAGGGATATTCATTTTCTTAGCAAATTCGAAATCCCTCTGATCATGTGCTGGAACACCCATCACAGCTCCTTTACCATATTGATATACAACATAATTTGCTACATAGATAGGGAGTTTTTCATTAGTTATAGGATTTAAAGCATGACTCTTTAGAAATAGCCCCTTTTTTGGTATTTCAACAGAAACTCTTTCAATTTCACTTAATTTTAAAGATTCATCAATAAAATTTTTAACCTCTTCATAAATTCCGCTTCTTTTTGCAATTTCTAAAGTTAAAGGATGCTCTGGTGCAAGAGCAATATAAGTAACACCAAATATTGTATCTGGTCTTGTAGTAAAAACTTCTATTTTATCATTACTATCTAAAATAGGAAAAATTATATCAACACCTTCGCTCCTTCCAATCCAATTTTTTTGCATAATTTTGACTTTTTCTGGCCAATCAGTTAGAAGTTCAAGATCATCCAATAAATCTTGTGCAAAATCTGTAATTTTAAAAAACCACTGAGAAAGTTCTCTTTTTTCAACAATTGAATCACATCTCCAACATCTCCCTCCAATTACCTGCTCATTAGCAAGGACAGTCTTACACTTTGGACAATAATTAACAAGTGCTTTATCTTTATAAGCAAACCCTGAATCATATAACTTTAAAAAAAACCATTGTGTAAATTTATAATAATCTGGTTCACAGGTTACAATTTCTCTATCCCAATCATAAGAATATCCTTGATTTAAAAATTGATTTTTCATTATATATATATTTTCATAAGTCCAATCTTTTGGCGATAGATTATGTTGAATTGCTGCATTTTCAGCAGGTAATCCAAATGCATCCCATCCCATTGGATGCAGAACATTAAATCCTTTCATTCTTTTATATCTTGCAACTACATCTCCCAAAGTATATGTTCTCATATGGCCCATATGAAGTGGTCCAGATGGATAAGGAAACATTTCAAGAATATAATATTTTGGTTTATTATAATCATAATTTCCATATATATCCAATTCATTCCATATTTTTTTCCATTTTTCTTCAACTTTTTTAAAATCAAAATAAATATCCACTAAAAAACCTCCGAGAAAATTGGTGGAGCAGACGGGATTCGAACCCGCGACCTCCTCCATGCCATAGAGACGCTCTCCCAACTGAGCTACTGCCCCTGATATATCTTTTCTTATTATATTTTTTATTTGAAACTATGTCAAGTTTCATTTATAATT
>JAKPCM010000058.1 GCA_029553255.1 Caldisericota bacterium
TTTTCTTAAAACTTTCTACCTCTTTGTTAAGATCAACATAAAATTTTTTTAGATTCTTATAAACAAGTTTATATTTTTCATACAAAAAATCATAAATTTTTTTGTTTTCTTCTTCAGGATAGAATGTTTTTTCAATTTTTAGAATCTTCGTTAAAGAGGAAAAATTTTCAAAATAGTTTAAACCAATAAAGCCGATAAAAGCAGCACCAATTGCACCTCTTTCCTGTGGATAAGGAAGAACCTCAACTTTTTTATCAGTTATATCTGATATTATCTGCATCCATATATCTCCTTTAGCACCTCCACCTATTATCCTTAAATTAGGGATTTTAAAATTAAAACCTTTTTCAAGCATCTCAATTATCCATCTTATATTATACCCCACTCCTTCATAAACAGCTCTTAAAAGATTTTCTCTTTTATGATTTATACAGAGATTAATAAAACTTGATCTAACGTAACAATCATTTATTGGAGCTCTTTCGCCATAAAGCCAAGGTGTGAATATTAAAAAATCAGAACCAGCTGGAACTTTTTTGACCTCTTCATCCATAAGAGCATATACATTTTTTATATTGGGATCCTGACTCTCTTTCTCATAAAATTCATCCTTTATCCATCTTAAACACTCACCTGCAGTTTCTGTTTCAGCAAAAAGAAGTGAATAATCATAATCTGCAGATTGAATAGCAGCAATTCCAAATTTCCCAGTCGGATGTTTTTTTGTTATCGCACCAACCCAACCAGAAGTACCAAGATAAACATGAGTATCTCCCTCTTCGAGTGCAAATGAACCCACTGATGCGCATAAAGCATCTCCAGCACCTGCAATTACTGGTGTTCCCTCAAGAAGTCCACACTCTTCTGCTGCATCTTTTTTCAATTTTCCAACTATATCAGTTGATTTAACAAGAGGTGGTAGTTTTTTTGTATCAAATCCAATATAATTAAATATCCATCTTAACCAATCTTTTTTCTTTAAATCTATTCCAAATGCTGAAGCATTTGATAATTCCATAACCATATTTCCAGTTGCCTTATAAATTAAATAACCGTCAACATCAAGAAAATAAATCATCTTTTCATAAATTTCCTTTTCATTATTTTTAATCCATAAGAGTTTTGGCATACCATCTTTTCCAGTTAATGGAGCCCCAGCAAGAAGAGCAAAAATTTTGGAATTAATAAATTTTTTCATCATCCAATCTGCTTCTTTTATTGCTCTACTATCTATCCAAATGATTGCATTGCTTAACTTTCCATTTTTATCAACCGGAACAATACCAAGCATTTGGGTTGAAAAAGTCATACCAATTATCTCTTCTTTTTTAATTCCACATATATTCATTAAATCCTTTGTTGTTTTACAAACTGCATCCCACCAATCATCAGGGTTCTGCTCTGCATAATTTATTTGAGGATAATAAATAGGATATGATTCAATTGTACTGCCAATTGGAGCACCATTTTTATCAACAAGCAAAGCCTTGTTACAACTTGTTCCTACATCATAAGCAATAATATATTCTCCCATATTTCCTCCAAAAATAATTTTAAAAATGTTAAATTTAGGCCTGACCCTAACTTAACATTTTATGATAATTTTAGGCCTGACCCTTTTTTATCATGGCTGGGGAGGGTGGATTCGAACCACCGGTCGCGGATCCAAAGTCCGCTGCCTTACCTCTTGGCTACTCCCCAAATCAAATGATATTTTACTATTTTATTTGTTTAAGTCAATTAATTTTAGTGAACAAGGTGCCTGACTCCCTGTACACTATTCTGGGTTAACAAATGGATGGGGTGGTTATGATATAATTAAGAAAATCTGATGATAAAGGAGTATTTATGCAACAATTCAATCTTGAATGGAAAGAGGGAATGAGTTTCGAGGGGGTTACACCTTCTAATCATAAAATAGTTCTTGATGCAAGTGAAGAAGTTGGAGGTAAAAATTCTGGACCAAGGCCAATGGAACTTTTCATAATTGGTCTTATGGGTTGCACTGCAATGGATGTTATCTCAATTTTAAATAAAATGAGAAAAAATATTAAATCTTTTAAAATAGAAGTTGAAGCAGAAAAAGCCGAAGAACATCCAAAAGTTTGGATAGATATAAATTTAAAATATATTTTAAAAGGCAATGACCTTGATGAAAAGAGTGTGAGTACAGCAATAGAGCTTTCTCTAAATAAATATTGTTCAGCTGCAGCAACATTAAAAAGAAGTGGTGCAAAAATAAATTACTCATATTTAATAGAAAAAGAATGAAATATTTTGGGACAGATGGTGTAAGAGGAATCGCAAACTTAGATTTAACCTGTGAACTTGCTCTTAAAATTGGAAGAGCAGCATCTTCATATTTTAATGGAGAAATGATTGTTTCAAAAGATCCAAGATTATCTTCAGATATGATAGAAATGGCACTTGTCTCGGGAATTTTGTCAAAAGGGAACAATGCATATCTCACAGGAATTATTCCAACCCCAGCTTTATCTCTTCTACTTTCAAACAATGGAAAAAAGGGTGGGGCTATGATATCTGCCTCTCATAATCCAATCGAGGATAATGGCATAAAATTTTTTGATGAAAAAGGATTTAAGTTAAGAGAAGAAGATGAAGAGAAAATTGAAAAATTGATGAAAGAGGAAATCAAATTACCAATAGGAAGAGGTGGAAAAGTAATCTATTTTAATGAGGCAAAAGCAATTTATATTAAAACTATAATTGAAAAAAACAAACTAAATTTAAATGGATTAAAAATCGCTCTTGATCTTGCTTATGGAGCTACAACAACTGTTGCACCTGAGATTTTTTCTAACTTAAACTCTTCTCTTACACTTTTCAATGAAAAACCTGATGGTGAGAAAATAAATGTTGGCTGTGGTTCAACCAATCCAGAATTTTTATCAAGAAAAATTAAAGACAATGGTTTTGATTTAGGTTTTTCATTTGATGGAGATGGTGATAGAGTCATAGCTTTTGATGAAAATGGCGAAGTTTTTGATGGTGATATGATAATGTTTATTCTTGCAAAATATTTAAAGATTCCATCAATTGTAATAACAGTTATGAGCAATTTTGGTCTGAAGGTCCTTCTAAAAAAATATGGAATAAAATTTTATGAAGTCCCTGTTGGAGATAGAAATGTTCTTTATAAAATGATTGAAGTAAATGCTTCTCTTGGTGGTGAACAATCGGGTCACATAATTTATTTACCTCAAAGTAATACTGGAGATGGCATAATAACATCACTTCTTCTTTTAAAAGTTTTAGTTGAGCAAAATAAACCACTATCTGAGCTTAATAAAGAGTTTATAAAATATCCGCAAATTTTAAGAAACATTAAAGTGAATGATAAGAAGGCTATAATGAAAGATGAGATGTTTTTTAGGGAGGTGAATTTATGGAATGAAAAGTTGAATGGAAAAGGTAGAGTTTTGGTAAGACCTTCTGGAACTGAAAATTTGATAAGGATTATGGTTGAAGGTGAAGAGGAAAAAGAAATTTTAGAGATTGTAGATTATTTAGAGGATCTCTTAAAAAAGCGCCTGACCCAGAATTTATCTCTGGGTGACGAGGAAGAGGGTTCCCAATAAATTTGGGGAAAATCGAAATTTCGGCGGATGCCCTCAAGGATTTTGCCATCCTTTTAAGGTCTTTCTGATAAAAACATAGATTAATCTGTGAACAAAGGAAAGATCAGGCAAAAAAGGAGTAAAATTTGTGCGGAATAGTGGGTTATATTGGAGATAGAAAGATTTTACCTATTATAATAGATGGATTAAAAAGGTTAGAATATAGAGGTTATGATTCGGCAGGGGTTGCTTTGGTAGGGAATGATTCATATTTTATTAAAACAAAAGGAAGAATTTCGCTTCTTGAAGAAAAAATAAACAATAGTTATATTGATGGAAACTATTTTGTTGGAATTGGTCAAACAAGATGGGCAACTCATGGAGAACCTTCAGATTTAAATGCTCATCCTCACATTGATTGTAATGGAGAAATATTTGTTGTACACAACGGGATAATAGAAAATTATTATGAAATAAAAAAAGATTTGATTGAAAGAGGGCATAGATTTCTTTCAGAAACAGATACTGAGGTTGTTCCTCATCTAATTGAAGAATATTATGAAGGTGATATTTTAAAAGCAGTTTTAAAAGCTGTGAATAAGTTAAGAGGTTCATTTGCACTTGCTATTTTATCCAAGAAAGAGAGAGACAAAATAATTGCGGTTAGAAAAGAATCGCCACTCATTGTTGGAATAGGAAAAAATGAAAATTTTCTCGCTTCTGATATTCCTGCCCTTCTTCCTCATACAAAAAACATAGTAATTCTTAAAGATGGCGAGATTGCACTTATAACTAAAGATGAGATAAAAATCTTTGATATGCAAGGTAATCAAATCGGAATTGAAAAGATGGAGATCAATTGGAATTTAGAACAATCAGAAAAAAAGGGTTATAAACATTTTATGCTAAAAGAGATAATGGAGGAAGGAGAGGTTTTAAAAGAGGTTATAAGAGGAAGAGTAAAAGATGAAAAAATTGAACTTAATGAGATAAAGGATAAAGATTTTTTAAGAAGAGTTGAAAATATATATATTATTGCCTGTGGAACTGCATATCATGCAGGTTTGATTGGAAATTATATTCTTACTGATTTACTTAATATTCCTGTTAAAACTGAAGTTGCATCAGAATTTAGATATGAGAATCCAAATTTAAGTAAAAATTCTCTTGTTATTCTTGTTTCACAATCTGGTGAAACAGCTGATACTATCGCCTCTCTAAGAGTTGCAAAAAAACTCGGAGCAAAAACCTTAGGGGTTGTTAATGTAAATGGAAGCACGATATTTAGAGAAAGTGATGAAGTTTTACAGATATTTGCAGGACCTGAGATTGCAGTTGCCTCAACCAAAGCATATGTTGCACAAATTTTAACTCTTCTACTTTTTTCAGTATATATAGGAAAAATTAGAGGAG
Source organism: Caldisericota bacterium (assembly GCA_029553255.1). Classification (GTDB taxonomy): domain Bacteria; phylum Caldisericota; class Caldisericia; order B22-G15; family B22-G15; genus JAAYUH01. Next base: position 4,992 of record JAKPCM010000058.1, read on the forward strand.
ATGTTGATGAGGATTTCGAAAAATTTATCGTTGGTGAGATAAAAAGAGTTTCAGAATTTAGTGAGATACTTCTTGATAAAAAAGATGAATATCTTGAGATTGCAAAAGAGATTAAAGATTTGGATGACATCTTTTATATTGGAAGATTACTTGATTATCCAACTGCTCTTGAAGGAGCTTTAAAATTAAAGGAGATTTCCTATATACATGCAGAGGGGTATCCTGCTGGTGAACTAAAGCATGGTCCACTTGCTTTGATTGAAGAGAAGGTCCCAACTTTTGCAATTTCAACTGATGAAAGAGTTTTTGAAAAAATAGTTTCAAATATAAAAGAGGTAAAGGCAAGAAATGGTAAGGTTTATTCAATTGTAAGAGATGATTTTAAAGGAATAATTAAGGAATCAGATAGGAGTGTAATTATTCCAAAAACACATATATACCTATCGCCAATTCTCTCAGTTATTCCATTACAACTCATTGCATATTTCACTGCTGATTTAAAAGGACTTGATGTTGACAAGCCAAGAAATTTAGCAAAATCAGTAACAGTAGAGTGAGGTGAGAAATGTTTGAAATTGAAGCAATTTTGCTGGGTGGGCAAGATAAGTTAGAGGATTGGATAAAACAAGAAGGAGCACCTCATAAAGCACTCCTTCAAATTGGAGAAAAGAAGATGATTGATTATATTCTTGAATCTCTTAGAAATACTCCTCAAATTAAAAGAATCGTCCTTACTGGTGATAGAGAAATTTATAAAGATTACATTGAAAAAGTCGATCTTTTTATTGATGACACTCATAATTTTGTCGATAATTTAATAAAAATTTCAGAGAAAGCAGAACTTCCTTATTCTGTTTTTGTGCCAATTGATGTTCCATTGATAACATCTGAGATATATGAAAAAACATTCTCTTATTGTGAAGAGTTTTGTCCAGATTGTTACCTCTATGTACTTGTTAACAACAAAAAAGATGTAGAAGAGAAATTCCCTGGTACAAAGAGGACTTATTGGAGATTAAAGGGTGGATATTATAAAATGGGCAATATCTTTTTAATAAGAAAAGAACTTTATCCAAAAGCAATTGAATATGGAAAAATTCTTTTTGAATCAAGAAAATCTGCAACAAAACTTGCATCATTGTTTCCACTTTGGTTTATTTTTAAAGCAGCACTCCACATTGCAACATTGAGGGATTGTGAAAAAGTTGTTGTTGATAAGATAAAATTAAATGGAAGGGCAGTACCAATTCCATATCCAGAAATCGCTGTAGATGTTGACAAAAAGGATGATCTTGATTTTGTAAGGAAAATATTGACCTAATATAGGTTTATCTTGTAATGAAAAAATTTTATCGATGATTTCGAAGTTTTATAAACTGAAAAAAAAGATTTACTATCTGTTATAATATAGTAAGAGGAGTTAAATTTAAGATATGGCATTAGAAGGAAATATCGAAAATTTTACACTTATTGATGTTTTAACTTTAATATCAAACAGTAAAAAGAGTGGAATTTTATATATAGAGGGGAAAAGAATGGAAGAGGATATAACTGGTGAGATATATTTATCAAATGGCAAAATAGTAGATGCAAAATCTGGAACATCAAAAGGCGACGATGCTTTCTTTCAAATTGTCCTATTAGATAAAGGTAAATTTTCTTTTAAACCTCAAGAAATTAATATTCCATTAACCATCACTAAAAACTTAGAATCATTGTTAATGGAAGCTATGAGAATGAAAGAAGAAACCGAAGAAATTTACAAAAAAATACCATCATTAGATTTAAATTTAGAAATTAATCCAACACCACCTACTAATGAAATAGTTTTAACAAATGAAGAGTGGCAAATTTTGAATTTATTTACATCTTCAACAAAGATAAAAGATGCAATAAAAAAAATTGATATGCCTGAATTGAAAATTCTAAAAATCATATATTCTCTTATATCAGTAGGTTTATTGAAAAAAGAAGAAATCATCTCGAGAGAAATAACTTATGATTTAATTAATAAAATTTACTCATATATGGATAAATTATTAGGCATAAAAGCATCTTATTTCCCTTTAACTTCTTATATCAATGTGGGTTCATATAATCAAAATGTATTGATTGATAAATTGAATAAGTTAAAAGAAGCACTTTTACTGATAACAGACGAAAAGAAAACAGACGATATCATCAACTATATTAAGAAAGAATTAAATTTAACTCAATGATATATTATAAAATTTTATAAAAGTGAGATAATATATGACAGGAGGTTTATATGGGACTTGAAGGTAATATTGAAAGTTTTCCACTTGCTGATCTTATAACACTTTTATCAAATAGTGGCAAAAGTGGCATTTTATATATAAATGGTAAGAAAAGTGGTGAGACTTTATCTGGAGAAGTTCATATTAAAAAGGGTAAAATTGTAAATGCAACCTGTAAAGACTTAAAGGGTGAAGAGGCATTTTACTTTCTATTTTTAATAGATGAAGGAAATTTTTCATTTAAACCAAAAGAGATAGATACCCCTGTATTAATCAACAAAGAAGTCGAATCTCTTATGATTGAAGCCATAAGAATGTCAGATGAAACAAAAGAATTATATAAAAAAATACCACCATTAAATACGATAATAGAAATAAATCCCAATCCTCCTGAGAATAATATTGAACTAAATACCGAAGAGTGGCAAGTTTTAAATTCATTTTTTAACCCGATATCCATTGAAGATGCTATAAAAATAATAAATTTTCCTGAAACAAAGACAGTTAAAATTATCTATACACTTTTATCTGTTGGTTTACTTAAAAAGAATGAAAAATTAATAAATATTTCCACAAATATTTATAACAAAATTTCTGAATATATTGATAAAACTTTTGGACCTAAAGGCTTATATTTTTTTACATATTTTATAGAAAAAGGAATTATTGATAAAGATAAATTTAATGATAATCTTGAAAGTCTTAAAAAAGAATTGATCACCTTATCTAATGAAAAAGTCGCAAATGATACCATAAATTTTATTAAAACTTCTTTAAATATTAAAAATAAGGTATAATTTTGAATTAAATTATACAGATAAAAAGTCATTAAAATTAATACATTTTTATTAATAAAAGAAGATTTGTGATAAAACATTTTAAAATATTTTTGTAATCAGAAATTATTAATAAAAGCTTTTGTAGAAATAATTGAGATACTTTTATTCAGATTTTGCGATATCAAAAATCTTTGAAACATTTTTTATAAGGGTGCGGTTGGCCACTTTTGTCTCCTAAGACCATTCCACCCTAAAGTCGGGCTCCCCTTGACCCCGCACCCAAATATATTATAGCACAAATTCATTTTGTCAATAGGATACATAAATCTATACCCTATCTTCCAAA
>JAKPCM010000085.1 GCA_029553255.1 Caldisericota bacterium
GCTGGAGAAGCAAGAACAGAGGCAGATTGGCTTGTAGGAATAAATGCAACAAGAGCATTCACAAGAAAAGAAGGGCTTCTTCTATCAATTGGAAGAGTTCAAACTCCAACTCTTGCAATGATTGTTGGAAGAGAAAGGGAAATACTCTCTTTTGTTCCAAAAAAATATTTTGAAATATTTGCAGATTTCAAAAAAGATAGTTTTAAATATAAAGGGAAATGGATTGATGATAGTGGGGAGAGTAAAATTTTTGAAAAAGATATCTTTGATAAAATTTTAGAAAAAATTAAGGTAAAAGAGGGGATAGTAAAAAAAATTGATAAAAAAAGCTCAAAAATTTTTCCTCCCCTTCTTTATGATTTAACAGAACTACAGAGAGAAGCGAATAGATTATATGGATTCACTGCACAAAAAACACTTTCAATAGCGCAATCACTTTATGAGCAGGATAAACTTATAACTTATCCAAGAACAGATTCAAGGTATCTACCAAACTCTATGAAGAAAGAAGTTTTAAAAATCCTAAAGAAAATCAAAAATATAAATGCTTATGAAAAATTCATTGATGAGATATTTGAAAATGGTGTTAAATTTAACAAAAGAATAATTGATGATTCAAAAGTCACTGACCACTATGCAATTATTCCAACTGGAGTTTTACCAAAAGAAAATTTAAATAAAGAAAAGAGTTTGATTTATGATTTGATTTCAAAAAGGTTCATATCAGTTTTTTACCCACCTTCAGAACAACTAAATTTAATAATAATTACAGAGATCAATAGAGAAAAATTCAAAACTGATGAAAAATATATAGTTTTTTCTGGATGGATGAAAGTTTATGGAAAAGAATCTGAGATATTTAAAGATATTCCTTTAAAAGAGAATGACATAGTTAAAATAGAAAAAACCTATTATGAAGAAAAATTTACAGAGCCACCCCCAAGATTTACTGATGGTGCTCTTCTTTCACTTATGGAGACCTGTGGAAAATTGATTGATGATGAGGAACTGAAAGAGGTATTGAAAGAAAAAGGAATTGGTACCCCTGCAACAAGAGCACAAATAATAGAAAGATTGATTGAAGTTGGTTATGTTGAAAGAGATGGTAAATATTTAGTCCCTTTGCCAAAAGGTATGAAGCTGATTGAAAGCCTTGAAAAAATACCTCTCTATGATCTTATATCTCCAGAATTGACTGGAGAGTGGGAAAAGAAACTTCTTTTAATTGAAAAAGGAAACTTAAAATATGAAAAATTTATAAAAGAGATTGTTGAATTCACAAAAAAAGTTGTTCATAGCATAATAAACAGAGAGGGAAAAAGTTTAAAAGATGAAATTTATGAGGTGATTGGTAAATGTCCAAATTGTGATGCTCCTTTAATTGAGGGCGAGAAGGGATATTTTTGTAAAAATTTCAAAGAGAAGAAGTGTAATTTTTATATACCGAAAAAACTACTCGGTAGGAAGATAAGTAGAGAAGAAGTTTTAGAACTAATAAGTAATGGAAAAACAAAACTTTTATATAATTTTATTTCAAAAAATAAGAGAAAATTTTCAGCATATCTTGAATTAAAAAATGGAAAGGTTGAAATAACTTTTCCTGAAGATAAAATTGTAAATTCTGAATCTATAGGAAAATGTCCTGTATGTGGAGGAAAAGTAATTGAAACAGAAACAAGATTTAGGTGCGAAAATCAGAATTGTAAGTTTTCAATAAGTAAAAACATTCTTAATCATAAAATAGAAAGGGAAGATGTAGAAAATCTTTTAAAAGGAAAAGAGACAGAATATCATCAATTTAAATCTAAGGGTAAAAAGTTCAATGCTAAACTTTCTCTTAATAAGGATAAATTAAACTTTATATTTGAGGATAAGAAAAATGGTAAAAGGAATAGTTAGAAGAGTTGATAGTTACGATGAAAAATTGATAAAAGAGGTTTTTTATCAAAACAGAGATTTTATCTTAAATGGTTTGAAAGAAAATGATAAAGTCTTTGTTAAACCAAATTTACTTTCATATAATCCTCCAGAAAGAGCAGTAACTACACATCCTATTTTTACAAGAGCAGTTGTGAACTTTTTATTAGAAAATAATCTAAAGGTTCTTATTGGTGATATGCCTGGAAGAAGTTTTGGTTTAAGTAAATACCCTGAAATTTTAGGTTTAACTAATGTAAAAAATGAAAATTTAACAATAATAGATCCTGCGATCGAAGGATTTCAAGATGTAAAAGTTTCTGTAAAAAATAATAAAATTAGAATCCCAAAAATTTTATGGAATGTGAAAAAGATGTATAACTTACCAAAGATGAAAACTCACTCATTAACTTTTATCTCTGGTGCAACAAAGAATCTGTTTGGTTTAATTCCAAGAAAAGATAGACTTGAAATTCATAAAATACCAGATAAAAAAGATTTTTCAAGATTTCTTCTCGAAATTTCTTTGAGTTTACCAGTTGAACAGATTGTGATTATGGATGGAATTGTTGGAATGGAAGGTGATGGTCCAACCTATGGTAATCCAGTTAAATTGAATTCAATAGTGATTTCAAATGATGCACTATTTTCTGATTATATAATGAGTAAAATTATGGGGTTTAATATTAAAGAGATACCCCTTTTTCAATTAGATTATAAAGTAGATGGTGAGATTGATGGAGATATAGAGAAATTTATAAAACCCTGCAAAAAACCAAAAACATATATAATTTCTTCAAGTGCAACTACTGGTATTGTCTCTGTTTTTTATGGTCTTTTTAAAGATTACATACAACCAGTCCCAGATGTTAAAAAAGATAAATGTATAAAATGTGGAGTATGCGCTTCTAAATGTTCTGGTAATGCAATTAAATTGGAACCATACCCAAAATTTGATAGAAATAAATGTGTTTTATGTTTTTGTTGTAATGAACTTTGCCCAGAGGGTGCCATTCATTTGAGAAGGAGAATCCTTTCAAAATTCGTCAAAACCTAAAAATTTTAATGAAATAAAATTTTTTACAATTTATTCTATTTTTATAAAGCCAATTTTTTCATAATTTTTTATTTGATTCTCAATATAGTTTCAAAAAGTCATTGAAAAAAAATATTTAAAAGAATTATTGAGATATTCAATAGAATCGCTTCAAATTTTTAAAAAATAAAATAAATAAAAAAGGGTACTTGATACTGAGTTCTCATTAATCAAGGCACCCTTTTAATATATTAGGATACTTCTATAAATTAATTTAAATTATATGTTTATTCCATATCGAGAATTGTAACTTATCGAACTTGGCTTTTCCATTAAAGTAACTTCTAACTCCATCTTTTTATTATCTCTGTAGATTTCAATTTTTACTTTATCACCTACATTATGTTGTCTAAGATATTTTGTTATCTCTTGAACAGAGGTTACATCATGTCCATCAAATTTTGTTATTATATCATATGATTTTAATCCAGCATTAGAAGCAGAGGTTCCTGGATAAACTGATACAACAAGAACGCCCTTGTTCGTTGGTAAATTATTTCTTTTTGCAATATCTTCAGTAATTGAAACTCCACTTATTCCTAAGAATGGCCATACAACTTTTCCAAAAAGTTTAATATCACTTATAACTTTAATAATTGTACTTGAAGAGATAGCGAAACCGATTCCTTGAGCAGATTGTTGAATTGCAGTGTTCATTCCAATTACATCACCAGTTAAAGTTAGAAGAGGTCCACCCGAATTACCTGGATTTATGGCTGCATCTGTTTGAATAACTCCAACGAGTGTTGTCCCATCATCAAAAGTTAAGCTTCTCTCAAGAGCAGAAATAACTCCTGTAGTAACAGTGTGATCAAGACCATATGGATTTCCAATTGCTATGACTGATTGACCAACTTTTAGAGTGGATGAATCACCAAAAGATAAATATGGAAGGTCTTTACCATCTATTTTTATCAACGCAATATCTGATGAAGGATCAGTACCAATAACAGAAGCATCATATTCACTACCATCACTTAGAGTTACTGTTATTTTTTTAGCACCAGAGACAACATGATTATTTGTGACAATTTCACCAGATGGTGAAATTAAATACCCTGAACCAAGGCCTGATGTTTCATAAGAAAAAAAGAAATCTGAAACAACTTGAGTAGTAGATATTCTAACAACAGCAGGACTAACTCTTTCAGCTACATCGATTATTTGAGATTCCTCTAATTCAATTACTTTGCTTATGTTTACTATTTGTGCTTCGTTACTATTCATATTTAAAGAGTAGTAATATGGTAAATTCTTTTTTATATAATTAGATGTAATTAAACTTCCTATTCCTCCACCTATTAAAGCACCAATTAATATCAAAGCAAAGAATTTTAAAAATTTTCTTTCCTTCTTAGGTTTCTGTTCAACTACTTTAAACTCTTTTAAAACCTTTTCTTTTTCAAATTCTTCTTCAGGTTTTTCTTCTTCTTCATCTTTTTCAAAATCTTCATTTCTTTCGAACTCTTCCATGATAACCTCCTATATTAATATATATAAAAATTTCATTAAAAAGTTACATTTGATTTTTTTAAAACTGAATTTTTAATCTATGAATTTTTCAGAAAATTTTGCTATGTCTTTTGTTCTACCTATAAAAACAAAAACATCTTCTGGTCTAAATGATTCTTCTGAAGATGGAGCAACTATAAAATCTTCATCTCTTTTGATACCAAGAACAATTATTTTATATTTATTACTTAAATCGAGGTCTCTTAAACTTTTACCAATAAATTCTCTTGGTACCTTTGCCTCTTCAAGGTTGTATTCAGGAGATATCTCAATAAAATCAATTAATGATGTAGAAGTTAATTGTATTGCGAGGGTTTCACCCCTTTCTTTTTCAGGATAGACAACAAGATCAGCCCCAATTTTTTCAAGTATTTTTCCATGAAGTTCATCAACTGCTTTAGCAACAACATATCTAATACCTAAATTTTTAACTAACATTGTAGCTAATATGTTATGTTCTTTATTGTCTCCTATGGCAATTATCACTGTGTCACAATTTTTTATACCAGCTTCATCTAAGGCAAGTTCATCAGTTGCATCAGCTTGAATTACATGTAAAAGTTTATCTTTAACTCTTTCAATAATCTCTTTGTCACTATCAATTGCAAGAACAGGGAAGCCTCTCTTTTCTATATTTGTTGCAACTGAAAGTCCAAATCTTCCGAGTCCAATTACTCCAAAAGTTTTCTTCATATATTTATCCTACCATAACTTTATCTTCAGGTAAATAAATTCTTTGTGGTTTTTTAACAGAGATAGATGTTAATATTGATAAAATTCCAACTCTTCCAGCAAACATAGTAAACATTATGATGATTTTTCCAAAAGGTGATAAATATGGAGTTATTCCAGTAGATAATCCAACTGTTCCAAAGGCTGAAGTTACTTCAAAAAGCATATTAATAAAACCAAATTTTTCAGTTATTGATAACAAAAAAGTTGATATAAATATTAAAAAGATCGAGGCTGTAAAGATTAAGTATGATTTTTTGACAGTTGAAGTATCAACACATCTATTATAAATTGTTACTCCTTCTCTTCCTCTTATAACATTTCTTATATTCATCAATATTATTGCAAAAGTTGAGGTTTTGATTCCACCACCAGTTCCACCTGGCGATGCACCTATAAACATAAATAAAATTATCATCAAAATTGTATTTAAATTTAAATATCTAATATTAATTGTGCTGAAGCCAGCCGTTCTTGGTGTTACTGCTTGAAAAATAGAGGTTAGGATTTTTTCTTTAGTTGTTAAAAGTTTTAAAGTAGATAAATTGTTCCTTTCAAATAAAAATATTAATATCGCTCCAAAAAGAATTAAAATTGCTGTTATAGTTAACACGAGTTTAGCATGAAGACTTAACTTTTTTGATTTATGAAAGTCTATAATTTCGCTTATAACTCCAAAACCTATACCACCTGTTATGATTAGAAGTATTAAAGTGATGTTTAGTAAAATATTACCTCTATAGGCTGAAAAACTACTGAAATTCCCAAGTAAATCAAATCCAGCATTGCAAAAAGCAGATACAGAATGAAAAATACCATAAAATAGACCTGTTAAAATTCCATAATCTTTTGCAAATACAGATGTAAGAATGATAGCACCGAATCCTTCAAAAATTAATACTATGAATAGGATTCTTCTTGCAAGTTTAACAATTCCACCTACACTGAAAAAATTTATCGATTCCTTCAAAATTATTCTATCTAATAGAGGAATTTTTCTTCCTAAAAGTAAGGCAAGGAATGTGAATATTGTCATATAACTCAAGCCACCAATTTGTATCAGAATTAATATCACTATTTGACCAAATAGAGAATAGTGTGTACCAGTATCAACAACAACAAGACCTGTCACACAGGTTGCTGAATTTGCTGTGAATAAAGCATCTATTGGATTTGTAAATTTACCACTTTTACTTGAAATTGGTAGAGATAGGAGAAGTCCACCAATAATTATTATAAGTAAAAAAGATAATATAATGAACCTTGCTGGTTCTTTTCTAATATTATTAAGCTTCATTGGGTTTCATAAGGTGATAAATATGATAGATGTTTATTATTAAAAAGATTATGGAAAGAATAAGAGATAGAAAATCTTTTGATGAAATTGAAAAATAGATTAAATATATAAATAATGCAATTGATATTAAATTGATAATTTTTGAAATGTTTAAATAAATTTTTTGTTTAAAAATCATTGAAACAAGTGAAAGTATTATTCCTGCGAGTAAAAAGTTAATTGAAGTATTTACATTAATCAATCTTAACCATAAATTTGTTATTCCCCCGAGTGTGTCTTTTGGAAGGAAAAATGTAACAAAAGGAATTAATATAAGAAGTGTTGGTAGTAAATTATTCTTTTTCTCACTGTTTATTTCAACATATTTTTTTGTCATTTTTATTGCATAAACCATAAAAGAGAACATAACAACAAGGGTTATAAAAAGGACAAAATTTTTACTATAATTTTCAGATAATCCTGCAAATTTTAAAAATTTAGCTGTACCTTCTTGAAATAGAGTTAAAGGGTCTTTGTTTTTTATTAAACTATCTGTTTTTGCATAGATTATGAGTGAAAATGATGAGAAAATAGCAATTAAAGATAGTATTGTTGAAGTTAAAAGACTTGTGTTTAAAGAATCTCTTTCTCCCTTTATCTCTCTACCTGTAAATAAAATTGAGAAAAGAGCATCAAAACCAGAGAAAATTCCAAAAGATAAAAGTCCAAACAGTGTTGGGATAACAAATCCATATTGGCTTGTAAGAATAATTGGCTCTCTCTGTATTCTAACACCTATCAAAGGACCAAATATACCCCCAAACATTAATACAAAAAGTAGGAATGAGGATAGATATGAGAAAGGCCTTGATAGATAGTTCTCATCCAAAAAGACAAATAGGAATAGAAGTATAGTTAATATGATACCCCATGTGAATTTTCCAGTTATTATTGTGAATGGTATTTGAATGGGTAAGAAACCCCCTAAAAAAATGATATAGAAAAGTAAAACAATAAAAAACACGCTATAAGGCACGATATCTTTTTTCTTTTTGATAATAACTATTGAGAATAGTAGCGATAAAGGTATAAGGAAAAGAAAAGATGTTGAGGTACTTGAGTTTTGTGAAAGGAGGTCTGCTGTGTAGTGGATAAAAGAGGTTACGAATGTTAATGAAAATATGATTAAAAATATTAAAAGAATATTTTTCAAATTTTTATATTTATTAAAAAATTCTTTTATATCAAATCTTTTCGGCAGGAGAGTTGAAAAGAATGATAAAGGATAACCAATTGATATTAAAGCGATTATAGTATAAATAATGACTGGCAGATAGCCCCAATTCATTGCAACGATTGGAGCAAGGAAAAGGTATAAACCACCTGTCGCTCCAAGTTTTTCACCAAAAGGGACAAGGGAAAAACCTCCCTCTTTTTTAACTTTGAACCTCTTTTTATAGAAAAATCTTGCTAAAAAAAAGACAACAAATAGAAATATAGTAAGGAAAATAGATAAATAATAAAGTTTCATAAAAAGCTCCTTTCACTAAATTTCATACATTGATAAATTTTAAACTAATTAAATATTCTGTCAAGTTAAAATTTTTTTAGTCAGATTCTATCTTAATTTGTTTTTCAATTTATTATTTAAAATTTATAATTTGACCTCGGATAAGATTCTTTTGAGAGCTATGTAATCTTCTTTTCCAATTTTTTTATCTTT
>JAKPCM010000090.1 GCA_029553255.1 Caldisericota bacterium
TTTTAATCCTCCTTATTTTTGGAGCCAGCGACCCGAGTTGAACGGGCGACCAGCTGATTACGAATCAGCCGCTCTACCTCTGAGCTACGCTGGCGAGCTGGAAATATTTTTAAAATATAATGAGATTATTATGGAGCGGGAGACGGGACTCGAACCCGCGACAGCCACCTTGGCAAGGTGGTGCTCTACCACTGAGCTACTCCCGCATGGCGGGATCGACGGGATTCGAACCCGCGATCTCCAGCGTGACAGGCTGGCGTGTTAGACCGCTACACTACGACCCCTTAAACTTAACTATCTCTGGTGGGCGAAACAGGAATCGAACCTGTGACCCCTTGCTTGTGAAGCAAGTGCTCTACCTCTGAGCCATTCGCCCTGCTTTATTATTCTAATAAAAATCAATCTTTTGTCAAGTGGTTTTTAATTCTTTTTATTAGTTAAAAAAGTAGAGATCTATTTTTGTTAAACGATAATTTATTTATAATTAAACAAAGATTAATTATTTTAAAAATTAGTGTACAAGGCGCCTGTCTCCCTGTACACTAATAAGAAAATATCAATATCTTGGTTTATGAGGGTTTGTCTTGATCATAGTACCTTCATAAGCATATATTGCTCTTTCGCATAAATTTGTAGCATGATCTCCAATTCTTTCATAATGTTGACTTATTTGAAGAAGAGCATTTGCTCTTTTAATATTTCTTGGATCTTCGAGCATATAAGTTAGGAGTTCTCTAAAGATTTGATCGTTTAAATCATCTATCTTATCATCTTCATCTATAGATTTTCTTGCAAGATCAAGATCTCTATTTAAAAATGCTTTTAAAGAATCAACAAGCATCTGAACACATATATCTTTCATTCTTGGAAGATCTATTAATGGCTTTAAAAGAGGTTCATCTGCAATGGTTAAAGTTATTTCAGCTATATCAACGCAATGGTCAGCTATTCTTTCAAGATCAATATTTGCAAAGAGTATTGCACTGATTATTCTTAAATGTTCTGCTTTGGGGTTTTGTGTTGCAATTGTCTCAAGACACTCCCTTTCAAGATCCATTGAGTAATTGTCTATATAATCATCTTTTTCAATAATCTCTTTACACAACTCCTTGTTTCTATCTTTTAAAGCAATAAATGATTTTTCTATTTGATCACTAACAATTGAAACAAGGTTAGAGACCATCTCTTTTAAAGAAACGATTTTTCTTTCTAAAATTTCACTCATAATCACTCCTTTCTATCCAATTTTACCAATTAAATACTCTTCAGTTTTTTTACTCTTCGGGACAGTAAACATTTCTGTTGTTTTACCAAATTCAACTAACTCTCCCAAATAGAAAAAAGCTGTATAATCTGAAACCCTGCCTGCTTGTCCAATATTATGTGTTACAAGAACAGTTGTAACACTTTTTTTTAGTTCAATAATTAACTCTTCAATTACAGAAGTAGCTACAGGATCAAGAGCAGATGTTGGTTCATCTAAAAGTAAAATTTCTGGTTTCATTGCAAGGGCTCTTGCAATACATAATCTCTGCTGTTGTCCTCCAGATAAAAATGTTCCTTTTTTAAATAAATTTTCTTTAACTTCATCCCATAAGCCACTTTTAATTAAAGATTCTTCAACAATTTTATCTTTTTCCTCTTTTGATAATTTTATTCCTGAAAGTATGTATCCTGCAATTACATTGTCATAGATTGTCATCGTTGGAAATGGATTTGGTTTTTGAAAAACCATTCCAATTTTTTGTCTCACTATCATTGGTTCAATTTGATATAAATCTTCACCTTTTAATAGAATTTGACCCTCAATTCTTGCTCCGGGAGAAAGTTCATGAAGTCTGTTGATACATCTTATCAAAGTTGTTTTCCCACAACCTGAAGGACCTAAAATTGTAGTTACCCTATTTTCATAAATTTCAAGATCAACATTTTTTAATACTTTTTGATTCCCATAATAAGCATTTAAATTTATAATCTTTAAAATTATGTTTTCCATTTTTTCTCTATAAATCTACCTAATAAATTTATTGATAATACAATTATAATTAATATTGTTGATGCTGCAAATGCTTGATTATGCCAGTCCTTATAGGGACTTGTTGCATATACATATATCAGATATGGTATTGTACTCATTGGTTTTAATAAATTCAAATTTAAAAATTGATTACCAAATGCAGTAAAAAGAAGAGGAGCTGTTTCACCCAATATCCTTGATATTCCAATAAGAGTACCTGTCAGAATTCCGACAGAACCAGATGGGAGAAGAATTTTTAAAACAATTCTATGATATGGAGCACCCAATGCATAAGCTGCTTCTTTAATATCCACTGGTACTAAATTTAAAACCTCTTCTGTTGATTTAATAACAAGAGGTAACATTATAAAAGATAAAGCAATGCTGCCTGATAAAGCAGAGAATTGCTTTAATGGTTTAACTATCCATAAATATGCAATTATACCTATTACTATTGAAGGTATTCCCTGAAGTGTATCGACAAAAATTTTAACTATTTCTGTAAATTTTTTTTCTTTATATTCAGATAAAAAAATTCCAACCATAATTCCAATAGGTATAGCTATCAACGCAGCAACTCCCACTATTATAAAACTTCCAACAATTGCATTAAAAATGCCTCCGCCAAGCTCACCCATAGGTTTTGGCATTGAAAAGATAAATTTCAAATTTATATATTTAATTCCTCTAATTAAGACAAAATAAATTATTAAAAAAAGAGGAATTATTGATAGGAATGAAAATGAAGAGACGAAAATTTTATATAATTTGTTGTTAAAAATTCTTCTATTAATGGTTTTTTCGTTCATTTCAAAATTTAAATCTTCTTATTATTAATCTTCCAAGAATGTTTATCAACATCGAGACAATAAAAAGTATTAAACCAATTTCAATTAGTGAAGAGGTATATAATTTTGTAGTTGCCTCTGTAAATTCATTTGCAATCAAGCTTGCCATTGTTTGCCCAGGTGAAAATATACTATCTGGTATTTTGTTAGAATTTCCAATTACCATTGTTACTGCCATAGTTTCACCAAAAGCTCTACCAAAAGAGAGAAGAAAACCAGCAAAAATTCCATTAAAAGAAAATGGTAGAGTAACTGATTTAAGAGTCTCAAATTCTGTTGCACCTAAAGAGATTGCACCCTCTTTTACTTCAGTTGGAACCATTGAAATTACCTCTTTTCCAATTGAAGCAGAATAGGGGATAATCATAATTGATAAAATTATTGAAGCAGTAAAAATTCCAACTCCAATTGGTTGAATACCAAGTTTTAACTGTAAAGTCCTCATAAATGGAGCAAGAATAAAAAGACCCCAAAGACCAACTATAACTGATGGAATTCCAGCAATCAATTCAACAAAGGTTTGAAAAATATTTGATATTAATTTATTTTTTAAAATCTCACTAAGAAAAATAGAAATTGATAATGAAAAAGGAATTGAAATCAAAAGAGAAATAACTGATGTTAAAAGTGTTCCGATTAAGAATGGAAGTGCACCAAATTTATTGTTAACAGGATCCCAATCCTTAGAGAATAGAAAATTTATTCCAAATTCCTTGATTGATGGAATTGAAGAAAAGACAAGGCTTAAGAAAATTCCTGATAATAGTGCGACGATCAAAAAACCCGAGAGAAGTAAAATTATTTTGAAAACCTTGTCTTTTCTCATAATCTATTTATACAATTTATTCAATCGGTTTTCCAGAAAAAGTAATACTATTTATATTCTCTTCATTTATCTTTTTAACAGCATCTGGAATTTTTGCATACAATAACTCTTCATTATAATCTTGAGCATCACTGTTTATCCATTTTAGAAGTTCAACAATTGCCTTTGCTCTGTTCAAATCTCTTCCACCATAATTTTGCTCTTTATAAACAATGATCCATGTAAAAGTTGAGATTGGATAGCCCTCTGGATTATCTGTATTTACTATGGAGACCCTTGTATCGTTTGGAATTGTTACATTTGCTGCTTTTGTTACAGAATCAAGAGTTGGTTCTATAAAATTACCACTTTTATTTTTTACTAAACCATAAGGCATATTATTTTGTTCAGCATAGATTAGTTCAACATATCCAATTGCACCTTGAGTTTGTTGTACAATTCCAGCAACTCCAGCATTACCCTTTCCACCTAATCCAACTTTCCAATTTAAGGATTTACCAGTTCCAATTTCTTTTTTCCATGAGCTACTCACTTTAGTTAAATAATCACTAAAAGCATAAGTTGTTCCACTACCATCAGATCTATGAACAACTGTTATTGATAAATCTGGTAAATTTATATCTGGATTTAACTCTTTAATTTTTTGATCATTCCATTTTGTTATATTTCCCATAAAAATATTAGCAATCATTTCCCCTGTGAATTTTAATTTTGGGTTATTTGGTAGATTATATGTAACAACAACTGCTCCAAGCGCAGTAGGGATATGAACGATTTCTGCTGGAGCACTTTTCAACTCCTCATCACTCATAAATGCATCAGTTGCTCCAAAATCAACAACTCTTTCAGTTAATTGTTGAATTCCACCACCTGAGCCTATGCCTTGATAATTTACCTTGACCTTGTTATTTGTTTTTGTGTAATATACACTAAACCATTTGTCATAAAGGGGTTGTGGGAATGTTGCACCAGCTCCAAGAAGTTCGACTTCTTTCTCTTCCTCTTTACATCCATAAAAAATAAAAAGAGAAGAGAAAATTAAACCTACTAAAATTAAGCTTAATAAGAACTTTTTCATCTGCACCTCCTTAAAAGTTCTTCTATTGCCACTATAAATTTTTTCAGTTAATTAGGTATAAAAATTTTGTTAAGTTTCTGTTAATTTATTGTGGGATAGTTATTATAAATTTACTACCCTTACCAACTTCACTCTCAACTTCGATCTTACCATTATGTAGAGCTATTATATGTTTTACTATTGATAAACCTAAACCAGTTCCTCCAAGTTCTTTTGATCTTGATTTATTTACTACATAAAATCTTTCAAAAATTCTATCAAGATGTTCTTCTGGGATTCCAATTCCTGTATCAATTATCTCTATAACAGCATTATCCTCTTTTAAATAATAGTTAATGTTTATCCCACCCTCTTCTGTATATTTTATTGCATTGTCTATCAAATTTATAAAAACCTGTTCGAGCTTATAAGGATCGCCTTTAATTTTAGTATTATAATTATCTGTATCAATTTTTATTTTTAAATTTCTCTCTTTTATCTTATTTGAAAAAATTTTAATAACATTATTTATCATCTCTATAAAATCAAATTCAGAAATTTCAAGTACTACATCTTTATCTTCAAGCTTAGAAAGCGTAATTAAATCATTTATTATGTTTATCATTCTATCAACATTTCTTTTTATTATTTCAATATATTTTTTTTCCTCTACCTCTTCTTCAAGAGTTTCAACGAAACCCTTTATTGCTGTAAGAGGAGTTTTTAATTCATGTGATGCATCTCTAACAAAATCTCTTTTCACCTCCTCTATTTTTTTAATTGATGATGTATCAAAAAAAGTAAAAACAAATTCATTGATAGTTTTAAGATAGAATCCTTTGATTAAATAATTTTTATTTTTTATATATATCTCTTTTTTCTGTATCTCTTTTGTTTTCAAAATATTTTTTATAAAATCAACAATTTCAATATTCTTTACAACTTCCCAATAGTGTTTATTGATTATGTCTATTTCTTTTATGATATTTTCAAAAACTTGATTGTAAAGAGTAATTAATCCATCTGAATTTATAACAAGAACTCCTTCTTCAATTGATGATAGAATTGTATTTATCTCAGCTTTTTCTTTATCATAAGATTTGATATTTTCCTCAAGTTCACTGCTTAAAATATTAAGATAGTGACTTATTTCTCCAAATTCATCCTGCTTTTTGATTATTATTTTTTTACCATAATTTTTTTTGGAAAGTTCTTTTAAAAAGTTTTTTATCTCATTAATATTAGAGAGAAAATATCTCGAATAATAGAAAGATAAAATTAAACCAATAGATAAACCAATTAACGAGATTAATACTATATTTAAAATAGTTCTATTGATTAAACTATTCAACTCTTTTAAAGAAAGACTAACTCTTATTATAGAAATCATATTATTAAATGAATCATAAACTGGTAGTGATATATAAAGCATATCCTCTTTTGTTGATGAACTGTATCTTATAGATTTTCCAATTTGTCCATTCAAAGCTTCGATAATTTCTTCTCTTGATTTATGATTCTCCATAAGGGTTGGATCAAGTATTGAATCAGCAATGACACTACCATCTGGTTTTATTATTGTTAATCTGAACTCCTTTTCTGATTTTAAAGATTTAACATATTCATCAATTTTTATTTCATCATCTGAAAGAAATTTTTCTTTTATTGTTGGTTCAAGCATATAAGCAATTTCAACAAGATTTGATTCATAAATTTTTATTGAGCTATCTCTTAGATAAAAAAAAGTTATTGCAACTATTAAAATTATTGGGATAAGAATCGTTAATAAACTCGTTATGATTAATCTTTTTGGGATTTCTTTTTTAAATTTCAAATTTATACCCTACTCCTCTTATATTCTTTATATGATATTTATAATTTTTAAGTTTATCCCTCAAATTTTTTATATGAACATCAATTGTTCTATCAAGAACAACTTTATCAATACCCCAAAGTTCATCAAGAATTTCATCTCTTGAAATAACCTCGCCTTTCTTTTTAATTAAGATAAGGAGAATTTTGAATTCAGTTGATGTTAAATTTATCTTTTCCTTATCTATCCAGATTTCAAATTTTTTAGGATAAATAATAAAGTTTTCCTCTATCTTAATTACTTCTTTTTCATCTTCAATATTTTCAACCCTTCTTAATACTGCCTTAATTCTTGCTATTAACTCTCTTGTTGAAAATGGTTTAACAATATAGTCATCAGCCCCAATTTCTAATCCAATAACTCTATCAAATTCCTCACCTTTTGCTGTTAAAATTATTACAGGAATTCTCTTCTGTTTCTCTTTTATTTTTTTTAAAATTTCAAGTCCATCTATATCTGGAAGCATAAGATCAATAATTGCTAAATCAACCCTCTCTTTTTCAACAAACTTTAATATATCTTCTCCTTTTTGAAAAAGATATGGAGTAAATCCAGATTTTTTTAGATTTATTTTTAATAACTCTAATATGTCAATTTCATCATCAACAACAGCAATTTTTTCATTCATATTTAAATAAATTATATCAAAATTGATATGTTAAAATAATAATAATAATGGATAATAATTTAGAAACTGTAAAAGAGCTTATTAATAAAACTGATAATATCTATGCCTTGACAGGTGCTGGAATTTCAACAAATGCTGGTCTACCAGACTTTAGAGGACCGAAAGGAATTTATAGATCGAAAAACTATGATGCTGATAAAATATTTGATATAAACTATTTTTCAATAAACCCAGAATATTTTTATAATTTTATTAAAGATTTCATTAATTTAACTGATAAAATCGAACCAACATTCACTCATAGGTTTCTTTCTAAATTAGAAAAATCTAAAAAACTTAAAGGTATAATAACACAAAACATTGATATGCTTCATGAAAAAGCAGGAAGTGAGAATATAATTAATATTCATGGCTCTATAAAAGATTGGTTTTGTGTTGAATGTGGAAAAGATTATGATTTGATAGATATAAAGGATAAAATAGTGAGTAGTAAAATTCCAAAATGTGAATTATGTGGTGGATTAATCAGACCAAACATTGTTTTTTATGGAGAAAGTGTGCAAAACTATGATTTAGCAGTTAAATGGGTTTCAAGCGCAGATTTACTTTTAGTTATAGGGACAAGTTTAAATGTTTATCCAGCTTCATTTTTACCATCTATTACAAAAGGGAAAGTTGTAATAGTTAATAAAGGCGAAATATCTATTTCTCATTTAGGTAAGTTTATCGTTATTAATGAAGATATTGATGAATTTTTTAAAAAGTTAGATGAAATTTTGATTTTGGAGGAAAATTATGATTGAAGAAAAAATTAAAGAACTTGGCTACTCTTTGACAGAGGTAACTCCACCTCTTGCATCTTATTTACCCTGTATTAAATCCGGCAATCTAATTTTTTTATCTGGTGTAATATCAGATAAAAAGGGAAAACTCGGAAAGGATTTAACAACTGAAGATGGTTATGAAGAGAGTAAAAAATGTGCAATTAAACTTTTGTCAAACCTTAAAGCTTTTATAAAAAATCTTGATAATGTTGTCAGGATTGTAAAGGTTGAAGGTTATGTTAATTCAACAGAATCATTTGATGAACAATCAAAAGTTATTAATGGAGCAAGCAACCTTCTATTTGATATATTTGGTGAGTTAGGCAAACATTCAAGAGTTGCAATTGGTGTTATGAATTTACCTTTTAATGCGTCAATAGAAATTTCAATGATTGTTGAGGTCAAAGAATGAATAGAGATGAAGCGATAAAACTTATAAAAGAAAAATTAAATGATAATAATCTTGTTTACCACTCAATTTCTGTTGGTGCAATTATGAAAGGAGTTGCAAAATATCGTGGAGAGGATGAAAATAGATGGGAGTTGTGTGGTATTTTACATGATATTGATTATTCTGAAACAAAGGATGATCCAAATAAGCACTCTCTTGTTGGTGCAGAATATTTGAAAAGTTTAGGTTTTGATGACGAATTTACAAATGCTGTAGCTTCTCATAATGAAAGACATAAAATAGGCAGAGAATCTCTTCTTGCTAAAGCTCTTTATGCTTCTGACCCTTTATCTGGTCTTATTGTTGCAACTGCTCTTGTTATGCCTGATAAAAAGATAAATAGTGTAAAGTTAAGTTCAGTTATGAAAAAATTTAAGACAAAAGAATTTGCGAGAGGAGCTGATAGGGAACAGATAAAAACATGTGAAAGTGAATTAAATATCCCCCTTGAAAAATTTATAGAGATTGCTCTTGAATCGATGAAAGAAGTCGGAGAAGAAATTGGATTATAAACAATTTCTTGTTAATTTAGATTTTATAAAATTAAAAGTTTTTTTTAATGAAAAGAAAAACAAGATTTTAAAAACTGAAATATTAGAAAATGATTCAAAAAATTTAAAAGAGACAAAAAATTATGTTTCTGAACTAATAAAAGAATATTTTTATGGTTATATAGATAAATTTGATTTATCAATTTTAAATTTTGATAATCTGACTGATTTTCAAAAAGATATACTTATTAAACTCTCTGAAATTCCGAGAGGAAAAGTAACAACATACAAAAATTTAGGTGAAAAAATTGGAAGAGATAGAGCATATAGAGCTGTTGGAACATCTTTAGCGAAAAATCCTTTTCCAATTATTATACCCTGTCATAGAGTTATAAAGAGTGATTTAAATGTTGGAAATTATTCAGATGGATATGATTTAAAAGTTAAAATTTTAAAATTTGAAGGAGTAATCTTTGAAAAACAATTTTTTGTATCAAAAAAATCCATTTTATAATTTAAATTTATTAAAAAAAATTTTCTTTGTTTTAATTATTTTTTTAGTTTTTATAACTTATTCCTGTAATTCAGAACAAAAAATTTTAAATGTTGGTATATATACAGAATATCCTCCTTTTTCTTATAAAGAGGATGATAAAATAAAGGGTTTTAATATAGATTTTTTGGATATATGTTTAAAAGAGATTAAATATAAACCAAATTATATAGAGATTGATTTTGATTCGTTCGATAAGTTGAAAAATGGTGAAGTTGATATATTAATGGGTGGATATCCAATAATCTATAAATACCCAGATGGGATTTCATTAACTGAACCATATTTCGATATGTCACTGTATCTTATCTCAAGAATTGATAATCCAATAGATTCAATAGAAAAATTAAGCGATAAAAAGTTGATTTTACCTCTTTATACTTTTTCTGAAGAATTAGTAAAAAATGTGAAGAACTTAGAAAAATTACCTTACAAAAATTACAGTGAGAGTATGAAATCACTTGAAAATGGTAATACTGATGCAGTTCTTGTAGAAAAAGTTTTACTTGATATCTATTCTTTAGATGAAAATAAATTTATAAAAGTAAAGGTATACAATCAAGGACTAACAATCGTCCTAAGAGAAGATAGTGATGAGTTAAGATATGAATTTAACAATACAATATCTAATTTAATTAAGACAAAACAATATAAAAATCTAATTTTAAAATGGTTTGAGGAGGAATGATGAAAAGCTATAATGTTGCAGTTTATGGAACTGGTTCAATGGGCACTGGAATAATCTCTTTAATTTTGGAAAAAAGTTCATTGAATTTGGTTGGTGTTATTTCTAAAAGAAAAGAGAGGGAGGGAATTGATGTTGGGGAGATTTTGGATGGGAGAAAAACAGGAGTAACAATCAGCAATTCTTTAGATAAAATATTTGAAAAGAGGGTAGATGTTTTTCTTCATGCAACATCATCAAGAGTATCTGATATCTATCCAGAGGTTGTTCCAATATTGAAAAATAGAACAAATGTAATAACTATTGCAGAGGAGATGTCTTATCCATGGGTTGCAAATAAAAAACTCTCAGAATCAATAGATGAACTTGCGAGAGAAAATGGTGTTTCAATTCTTGGCACTGGAGTTAACCCAGGTTTTGTTCTTGATACACTGATAATCACCTTAACAGGAGTTATGAAAAAAATTGATAAAATTTATGCTAAAAGAGTAAATGACCTTTCACCATATGGACCTACAGTTATGAAAACTCAAGGAGTTGGAACAACCTTAAAGGAGTTTGAAGAAGGAATAAAAAATGGCACAATTGTTGGTCATTTTGGATTTCCAGAATCAATTAATATGATAGCAGATGCTCTTAATTGGAAAGTTGATGACATTATTGAAACAAGAGAACCAATAGTTTCAAATGTTTTAAGAAAAACAAAATATGTTGAGGTCAAAAAAGGAATGGTAGCAGGATGTAGGCATATTGCAAAAGGAATAATAGATGGATATGAAAAAATAGTCCTCGAACACCCTCAACAAATACTGCCAGAACTTGAAGGAGTTGAAACTGGAGATTATATAAAAATAGAGGGAGACCCTCAAATAAATTTTGTAAATAAACCAGAGATTGCAGGAGGTGTTGCAACAATTTCTATTGCGGTTAATATGATTCCTCTTATTTATGATGCAAAACCAGGGCTTCTTACTATGAAGGATTTACCTATTCCGAGATTTCTAAAATAATTTTTTTAATTTTATAATTTGATTTGTAGTTAACAATATATTGTGAAGTTGAACTTAATTAGTATCTTTTCAAAAACCCTTATTAATAAATAATTTTTTAATTATTGACTAAAGTTTCTTAGGGTTGTAAATTTAAATAAAGGTGTAATTTTAGGAGGAATTATGGA
>JAKPCM010000119.1 GCA_029553255.1 Caldisericota bacterium
CTTGCTCAGGCTGAAAAAAAGATAGGTAAAGAAGCAAGACAAGGTATAATTCACTCTTATATTCACTTAGGTGGAAAAATTGGTGTAATGTTAGAACTCAATTGTGAAACTGATTTTGTTGCAAGAACTGAAGATTTTAAAAAACTTGCAAATGAACTTTGTCTTCAAATAGCTTTTGATTCTCCAAAATATATAAGTAGAGAAGAGATACCAGAAGATATTTTAAACAAAGAAAAAGATATTATAAAAGAACAACTAAAAGATATGGACAAGCCACCTCAAGTTATTGAAAAAATAATTGAGGGAAAGATGGAAGATTTTTATAAAAAAGTTTGCCTAATTGACCTTCCATACATTAGAGATGATAAAATAAAGGTTGATGATATCATAAAAAACTACATTGCAAAACTTGGTGAAAATATAGTTGTAAGAAGATTTGTAAGGTTTGAAGTGGGTGAAAAGTGATATATGAATTATAAGAGGATATTGATTAAAATTTCAGGGGAATCTCTTTCAAAAGAAAAAAGTTCAGAATATGATTTAGATTTTATAATGGACCTCTGCTTTCAGATAAAAAAGATTAAGGAGATGGGAATTGAAATCTCCATCGTAATTGGTGGAGGAAATTTTTGGAGAGGTGCTGAAGGAGAAAAAATTGGAGTAGATAGAGCAACTTCTGATTATATTGGAATGATAGCAACAATTATGAATGCTCTTTTTATTCAATCCATCCTTGAAAAATTAGGACTTGAAACAAGAGTTCTATCTGCTTTAAATTTAAGTGAAGTGTGTGAACCTTATATAAGAAGAAGAGCAATAAGACATCTTGAAAAAGGTAGAATTGTAATTTTTGCATCAGGAACAGGAAATCCATATTTCACAACTGATACTGCAGCAACCTTAAGAGCATCTGAAATAAATGCAGAAGTTGTTTTAAAAGGAACGAATGTTGATGGTGTCTATTCTGAAGATCCAAAAATAAATAAAGATGCCAAACTTTTAAAATCAATAACATACACGGATTTTCTAATAAAAAATTTGAAAGCTCTTGATCCAACTGCCATATCTCTTTCAAGAGAGACAAATATTCCTGTCATTGTTTTTAATATAAAAAATGAAGATTCAATAATCAAAGCATTGAAGCATGAACAAGGAACTATTATAAAGGGAGGATAAAAATGAAAGAGATAATAGAAGAGACAGAAGCGTTGATGAAAAAGGTTGAAAAAAATCTTCTCGAGGAATTTTCAAAAATAAGACTTGGCAAGGCTAATCCCATCATTTTGGAAGAAATAAAAGTTCTCTATTTTGGACAAAAACTTCCACTTAACCAAGTTGCTTCAATAAATGTTATAAATCCTCAAACAATCGCTATTGAACCATGGGATAAAAATATTATAAGAGATGTTGAAAGGGCAATAAATGAAGCAAATCTTGGCCTTAACCCTCAAATTGAGGGAACCATTATAAAAATTTTCTTTCCTCCATTGTCAGAGGAGAGACGCCAAGAATTAATAAAATTTATAAGAAAATTAACCGAAGAAAGAAGAGTATCAATTAGAAATATAAGAAGAGATGCAATTGAAAAAATTAAAAAGAGTGAAAAAGAGAAAACACTTTCAGAAGATGAAAGTCATCGACTTCAGGATGAAATTCAAAAATTGACAGATAAATTCAATGAAGCTATCGATAGGCACGAAAAAGCAAAAGAAAAAGATATTTTAGGTTAGGGAGATAGTTTGGAAAAAAACATAATCATCCCTGAAAGTGTTGCAATCATTATGGATGGTAATGGTAGATGGGCATCTTTAAGAAATCTACCAAGAATTCAGGGTCATAGAGAAGGAGTTAAAGCAGTAAGAAAAGCTGTTGAATTTTCATATAATAATGGAATAAAAACTCTATCTCTTTTCGCCTTTTCGACAGAAAATTGGAGAAGACCAAATGATGAAGTAATGTTTTTGATGAATCTATTTAAAGAAACCATAGATAGAGAGTTTGATGAACTGATAGAAAAGGGGATAAAAATTAAATTCTTATCAAGAAGAGATGAACTTCCTGATTTTGTCATACAGAGAATCGATAGGTCAGAAGAAAAATCAAAAAATAATGAGAAAATGAACCTTTTAATTGCACTTAACTATGGGGGAAGATATGATATTGTTCAAGCAGTGAACAAAATAGTCGAAAAGGGTGTAGAGAAAATTGATGAAGAGGAATTCAGCGAATACCTTTTGACATATCCATTCAAAGATCCAGATTTATTGATAAGAACTTCTGGAGAGATGAGGATTTCAAATTTTTTTCTCTATCAGATTTCATACACAGAACTCTATTTTACTGAAAAATTGTGGCCAGATTTTGATGAAAATGATTTTGAAGAAGCAATAAAAGTTTATTCAAGGAGAAAAAGAAAATTTGGCTCAATCTGAACTAAAAAATAGAATTATTGGAGCTCTATATTTTGGGATACCTTTTTTACTTTTTATATATCTTGGTGGCATATATTTTAAGATTTTTTTAATAATTTTATCATTTATATCAATCTATGAGTTATTAAAAGTATCTAACAACAAAGATTATTTACTTTTTATTCCCTTAGCCATTCTTCCTTTTTTTATCAACAAAACTATTTCAATTTTAATATTCATATTATATTCATATCTAATTTTCTTAATTAGAAAAGATGATCCAAAAAATTTTTTATCTAATATATGTTTAAATACAATTTTTTTAATTATCTCTTCAATTCCACTCTCCTATTTTTATGATATAAGAGTTGAAAAGGGTTTTAAATATGCAATTCTTGTTATAATTTCTATATGGATAATAGATATATCAGCTTATTTAGTTGGTAAAAATTTTGGAAAACATAAAATTCTACCAAAAATTTCACCGAACAAATCATATGAAGGATTGATTGGTAGCTTAATCATAACATTACTATTTCTTATTATCATAAATTCAATTTTTAAATTTTTCCCTTTAACTTTTGTTATTATTTTTTCAATATTAACCACCATACTTTCCTTTTTAAGTGATACATTCGAATCATTGATAAAAAGATATTTTGGTGTTAAAGATATGGGAAAAATAATAGTCGGTCATGGTGGTGTTTTTGATAGAATCGATTCCCTTATTTTTACAATTCCTATCTTATATTATATTTTATGAAAAATATTTTTCTTGTTGGCACAACTGGTTCAATTGGAAAAAGTACTCTTGAGGTAATTTCATCATTAAAAGATAGATACAACTTAGTCGGTATTTCAGCAAATTCAAACCTTGAAGAACTATTAAAAATTTACTCAGAATATAAACCAAAATATATCTTAATAAATGACAAAGAAAAATCAAAAGTTTTAAAGGAAAAAATTCAATCAAAAAATTCTGGACTTTTTGATGATATTTTTCCATATGCTCTCATTGATGATGATGTTGATATAATTTTCTTTGCTTCAAGAGGTGTTGATGATATAAAATGGATACTTGAAGCAATAAAAAAAGAAAAAAATATATTTATAGCAAATAAAGAATCTTTTGTTTCTGCTGGTGAATTGATAGTTAAGGAAATGAGGAAGAAAAGATTATCTTTAATTCCAATTGATTCAGAACATTCAGCAATTTTCCAACTTCTCCTTGGAAAATATGAAGAGGAGGTAAAAAGAATAATTTTAACAGCATCAGGTGGTCCATTTTTTGATTATGATGAAAAAGATTTAGAAAATGTAACTATTTCAGAAGCCCTAAAACATCCAACATGGAAAATGGGTAAAAAGATAACAATTGATTCTGCAACACTTTTTAACAAAGGGATGGAGGTTGTTGAAGCAAATCTTCTTTTTGATATTCCATATGATTCAATTGATGTTGTGATTCATAGAGAGAGCATAATACATTCAATGGTTGAAATGAGAGATGGTCAAGTTTTTGCTCTTCTTTATTATCCAGATATGAAATATCCAATAAAATATGCACTCACTTTCCCAGATAGAGTGGAAAATAACTATAGAAAATTGGAATTCAATGAAAAAATATCATTTTATCCATTCGATAAAAATAGATATCTTCCTTTCAAATTAATTGTTGAGAGCGGTAAAGAGGGTGGGACAAAACCATTCACAATAATATATGCTAATGATTTATTAACTGATATGTTTCTAAATAAAAAAATAAAATTTTTAGATATTGGAAAAAATTTGGAAAGGGTTTATGATAAAATTGAGAGAAGAGAATTTTCGATTAAAGAAGTTGAAGATTTAAAGATAGAGATAGAAGATTTTATAAAAAGAGAGGTGAAACTTTGTATATAGTTTATGCAATAATAGCATTATCAATAGCAGCAATCGCTCATGAATTCGGTCATTATTATATGGCTAAGAGAGCTGGAATTGAGGTTGAAGAATTTGGAATAGGTCTTGGTCCAAAAATATTTTCCTTTAAAAGAGGTGAAACAACATACTATTTAAGATTAATTCCGTTTCTTGGATATGTAAAAATCAAAGGAATGGATGACAATGTTGAAGACCCACAGGGTTACTATAAAAAACCTCTATCAAAAAGATTTTTAACAATTGTAGGCGGACCTTTAAATAATATTATATTAGCGATAATAATTTTTTTCTTATTATTTTCTATTTTTGGTGATATAAATCACCTATCAACAAAAATTGAGATGGTACAAGAAAATTCACCTGCTTATAATGTTGGTATTCAAAAGGGTGATAAAATTTTGACGATAAACGATGTTGAGATAAAACAATGGGATGATGTAAGAACAGAAATTGAAAAAAGTAATGGAGAGGAAATTAAAATAGTTGTTGAAAGAGAAAATCAAATATTGACTTTTTATTTAACCCCAGTAAAAAGTGAAGATAGGTGGATAATTGGTATTGTAAGTGGTTTTGAAAAGGTGAACATTTTTGATGCTTTTATACTATCATTTAAAGAGGTTCTTAATGTTATAGCACTTTTCTTCTATTCATTAAAACTCATTTTCACCGGACAAGCAGCAGGCGGGCTTGTTGGCCCAATTGGAATAGTACAAGTTGCATCTGATATAGGACAAACAGCTGGAATTGTTGGTTTCATTTGGTTTGCTGCGATTTTAAATATTCTTCTTGCACTTACAAACCTTCTTCCTATACCTGCCTTAGATGGTGGAAGAATACCATTTTTTATCTATGAACTTATAACAAAGAAAAAAGTGCCACCAGAAAAAGAAAATCTTGTCCATTTCATTGGATATATATTTTTAGTTGGCCTACTTTTCGTTGTGACATATTTTGATATAGTGAGATGGATAAAATAAAAAGAAGTTTTTATATAGGGAACAAAAAGATAGGGGAAGGGGAGATTCTTCTTCAAGGAATGATAAAAGGAGATTTAAACAATATCAATTCTATTTATGAAGAGATTGATTTAATGATAGATGAAGGGGCTGATTTGATAAGAGTAGCAGTTCCAGATAAGAAGAGTATCGAATCAGTTGAAAAAATCGTTAAATATTCAAAAATTCCTATAATTGCAGATATACATTTCAATCCTCTCCTTGCTATTTTATCAATTGAAGCAGGTGTTAGTAAGATAAGGTTAAATCCATCAAACATCAAGAAAAAAGAGGATATAAAAAAAATAGTAGATTTAGCAAAGTTAAAAAATATTCCTATAAGAGTTGGTGGAAATATTGGATCTATCTATTATGAGAAAAAGACAAAAGGTGGTATTGATGATTTAATAGAGAGTGTTAAAAGAGAAGTCAGTTTATTGGAAAATTTAGATTTTCATAATATTGTGATTTCATGTAAAAGTGATGACCCCTTAGATACAATTAAGATTTATGAAAATTTATACAAAATTTTTTCATATCCATTGCATATAGGAGTTACAGCAACAGGAAGTGATGAAGATGGAATAATCAAATCAGTGATTGGCATAGGAAATTTATTGTTAAAAGGAATTGGAGATACAATAAGAGTTTCTCTATCAACTGAATCATCTTATGAAGTTAAAATTGGGAGAAAAATCTTAGAAAATTTAAATTTAAGAAAAAGAGATAGAATTGAAATAATTTCTTGTCCAAAATGTTCAAGATGTAATAAGAATTTTGAAAAAATTTTAAAAGAGATAAAAGAAAATTTTCAAGATTTAAAAATTCCAATTAAACTTGCTGTAATGGGTTGCGAAGTGAATGCAATTGGCGAATCAAAAAATGCTACCTTAGGAATAGCAATGACAAGAGGTAAAATTCTTTTCTTTGAAAAGGGTAAAATGATAAAATCCATTGAAGAGGAAGAGATTATCCCATTTTTAAAAAAAGTTTTAGAGGGTGAAACTATCAATGTATCTGAGTAAACTATTTTTACCTATTATAAGAGAAGAACCAAAAGATGCTGAAACTATAAGTCATAAACTTATGATAAAAGCAGGATTAATAAGACAGATAAGTTCAGGAATATACACATTTTTACCGCTTGGATTTAAGATACTTAAAAAAGTTGAAAATGTCATTAGAGAAGAGATGAATAATATAGGTGCACAGGAACTATTTATGCCTGCTCTTCTTCCAAGAGAACCATGGGATGAAACAGGAAGATGGGATCTATATGGAGATGAACTTTTTAAACTTAAGGATAGAAGAGAAAGAGATTTTTGTTTAGGACCTACTCATGAAGAAATCATAACTATGATAGTTAAAAATACAATAAAATCATATAAAAACCTTCCTCTCCTACTCTACCAAATTCAAACAAAATATAGAGATGAGATAAGGCCTCGCTTTGGAATAATAAGAAGTAGAGAATTTTTGATGAAAGATCTCTATTCATTTGATGAATCATGGGAATCTTTAGATGAAACATATAAAAAAATATTTGAAGCATACAAAAAGATATTTGACAGATTTGATTTAAAATATTACATAGTAGAAGCAGATTCAGGAGCAATAGGAGGAAAAATTTCTCATGAATTTGTTGCTGAATCCGAAATAGGAGAGTGCGAATTTGTTATCTGTCCAAATTGTGGATATGCTGCAAATATTGAAGCTGCAAAATGTAAGGAAATTGAAGAAAATATTTTAGATGATGGTGAACTCACTTTAATTCATACGCCAGATATGAAAAAAGTTGAAGAGGTTAAAAATTTCTTAAATGTGAATGAAGATAGATTGTTAAAGTCAATTCTTTATATTGCTGATGATGAACCTATCCTTGTATTAGTTAGAGGAGATGATGAAGTAAATGAAATTAAATTGAAAAACTATCTCAAGGCAAAAAATTTGAGGCTTGCTGATGAAAATGAAATAGAAAAATATACTGAAGCACCACTCGGTTTTGCTGGACCTATTGGATTTAAGGGAAAGATAATTGGAGATTTAAGAATAAAATATTTAAAAAATGGAGTTTGTGGTGCAAATAAAAAAGATTATCACTATAAAGGTGTATCATTTGAAAGAGATTTAAAAGTTGATGAAATCACAGACTTAAGGAAAGTAAAAGATAAAGATCTCTGCCCTAAATGTGGAGAGAAAATGAATATGAAAATTGGAATTGAACTTGGTCATACATTTCAACTTGGAACAAAATATTCAGAATCGATGAGTGCATTTTTTCAAGATTCTAATGGTGAATTAAAACCATTCATTATGGGTTGCTATGGAATAGGTCTTGGAAGAATTATTGCAGCAACAATTGAACAGAACAATGATACAAAAGGCATAATATGGACAAAAAGTTTAAGGCCTTATGATGTTATAATAATACCAGTTTCAGTTGATGATGAGATTTATAAAAAAGGCGAAGAGTTATATAATAAAATAAAAAGTTTTGGGTATGATGTAGTTTTTGAAGATAGAGATATCTCGCCTGGTGAAAAATTTAAAGATGCTGATTTAATTGGTATTCCATATAAATTAATTTTAGGAAAAACTTTCATTAATGAAGGTTTAATAGAGGTTAAGAGAAGGAGAGATGACAAGGTTTTTAAAATGAAAGAAGAAGAGATTATCAATTTTTTAAAAGGGGAGTTAAATGAAAGTTAGTTTAATAATACCTGCATATAATGAAGAGAAAACCATAGGAGATGTTATTTATGTTGCACAAAAAAATCCATTTGTTGATGAAATTGTTGTTGTTAATGATGGTTCCACTGATAAAACTCCTCTTATTGCAAAGAAAATGGGTGTTAATTTGATAAATTTAGGAGAGAATAAAGGAAAAGGTTATGCTCTTTATGAAGGTGTTAAAAATTCTATAGGTGATATTGTAATTTTTCTTGATGCTGATTTAATTGATTTAAAAACATATCATATCACTGAACTTATAAAACCAATAATTGAGGGAGAGTATTTAACAACTTGTGGTATTTTTGAAAAAGGAAGGTTTGCAACAGATTTATCTCATAAATTAACTCCTTTTCTTTCAGGTCAAAGAGCAATAATTAGAAATTTATGGGAAAATTTTAAATATGATCCAGAAATAAGATATGGATTTGAGATAACACTTTCTGATTACTTCTGGAGAAATAAAATAAAAGTAAAGTATGTTGTTCTTGAAGGTGTAACACAACTAACGAAAGAGGAAAAAATTGGAACAAAAGAGGGTAGAAA
>JAKPCM010000123.1 GCA_029553255.1 Caldisericota bacterium
CTTCCGCAATTTAGTCAATCCGCAAAAAAACTATGGAGATTTTGAAATAGATGATGATATCGTAGAAAAAACCTTACCCTTACTCTATCAATATCTTCTTAGCTCCAATTTAGAACTTTACCAAAAAGTAGAAAATCTTCTTAAAGCCAAAGTGACTTCCTCAATTGATAGATATAATTTATTTTTCCAATCCCTTATCCAGAACCGCTTAATGTTACACTTAATCAATGTAAGCCAAAATCACTTTTATCCCAATTCTTTAATGTATCTATGTGAACATAATGAAATATGTGAAGAAAAGGCTAAAAAAAGTTTATCAATAATTAAAGAGAGAATGATTGAACATATCAATTCAATAGGAAATAGTAACCCTACGGTGGGAAAAAATAATGCTCCAGTTCCTTTTACAGACTTATTTAATACAGATTTTAAAAAATCTTTTCATCCTTTTCCTTCTGAACTTGAAACATTAATAGCTGAAATTGATAAATTATTTTCTTATTCTAACACTGAAAAAGAAAAAGAAAAGATAAATCAAAGATATAAAATGTTTAAAAACATTCTAACTTTAAAGAGTCAAGACAGTCATATCTATAATGGTGGTAAATTTAGAAAAGGCATTTATGATGGTATTAAAGTTCAATGGAATAATGATTTTAATTCATTATTAGAAGCAATGGCAGAATATTTCTTATATACAAAGTTTATTCCTGAACAGCGTTATATAATAAGTATCTGGAAAGAAGTTTTAGAGGAATATGACAAACTACTTTATAGCAACAAGAGATTAACCTATAATGATGTCTCCTGGCTCACTCTGAACACTCTTTTAAAAGGTGATGAGGAAAGTATTGATTGGAATAATAGTGAGATTGATAATGAATTCTATTTCTTTTTGACCCATCGCACTCGCTATCTTTTTATTGATGAATTTCAGGATACTTCACTTTTGCAATTCTTTATTCTAAAACCTATTATGCTGGAATTGAGTTCCGGAGAA
>JAKPCM010000133.1 GCA_029553255.1 Caldisericota bacterium
CATTTTACCAACATCGTGGAGTAAAGATGCATATTTTATTATTTCAATCTGTTCGTAAGAAAGTTTCATTTTTTGAGCAATTTTTACAGCTATTTCAGCAACATTTTTTTGATGACCAGTTGTATAAGGATCCCTAAATTCAGATAGTTTAGTAATTAACAAAATAACTTGTTCCGAGATCTCCCTCAATTTTTCAATATGCCTAATATTATCAATAGCAATTCCTAATGTATTTGATAAAATCTTTAATTTCTCTATATCAGAAATATTAAATGCATTCTCTTTATCATAATCAAGTCCCAACACACCAATTACATTATCTCCCACTATAATCGGAATTATCATATGTGATTTAATAAATAGGGTCTCCTTTAGAATAACCCACTTATCATTTTTATACGTATCATTTATAATCATTGGTTTTTTATTTAAAATAACCTCATTCAAAAGTGGAAATTCATTTATATTTTTCTCAAAATTTTTGACAAAATCTTCAACTCCATATTTTTCATAACCTCTAACAGCCATATTTTTTAAAACTGAACCTTCAATTAGGGCAATATTTGATGAAGTTGATGGTACAATTTTATTCACCTCTTCAAGAATGGCTTTAAAAAGAGACTTTAAGTCTTTATAAGAATTCAATATATCTGATATTTTTTTTATACTTTGTTGATAATAGAGTTCGTCTTTTAAAGAAATTATAATTTCGTCTCTTTCCTTTTCTCTTTCTTTTAAAGGAGTTATATTTTTAGCAAATCCACAAATACTTATCACATTGCCATTTTCATCAAAAATTGGTGATTTGGTAGTATTAAAAATAAATTCTTCTCCATTAACAATCAATCTGTCTTCAGTTGTTTGATGTTTTTTAGTTTCCATTATTTTTTTATCAACTTCTCTTAAATATTCTGCTTCTTCTTTTGTAAATA
This sequence comes from Caldisericota bacterium, assembly GCA_029553255.1. Taxonomy (GTDB): domain Bacteria; phylum Caldisericota; class Caldisericia; order B22-G15; family B22-G15; genus JAAYUH01. The sequence continues at coordinate 933 of JAKPCM010000133.1, forward strand.
TTTCATCATCTTTTTTTCCAATAATTTCATTAAGTGGCCTATTAAAAGTTTCAGAAAAAGCCTTATTTGCATTTATGTATGTTCCATCAAGATCTTTTATGAATATAATTTCATCTGAAACATCAAAAACCTTACTCAATAACTCTTCACTTTCTTTTAGCTTATTTCTAATCTGTAAATTCTCTGTAATATCTAAACCTGAACTTAATATATTAATTATATTTCCATTATCATCTTCTATATAACTGTTTTTCCATAGTATCATTCTTTCTTCGCCATTTTTTGTTTTAACTGGATTCTCATGAAACTTATATTTATCAATTTCGCCATTTTTTAATTCAGAATAAAGTTTTTTCAACTCTTCTTTATAATAATCTGGAGTAAATTTTTCAATCCAATTTTTTCCTATAATCTCATCTTCGTTATATCCAAGAATCTCACACCCTTTTTTATTTATCATCAATACATTACCATTTAGATCTTCCAAAATAACAATTGATTCCAAATTATCTAATATTTTTTCTAAAAATTCTTTTTCTTTTTTTATACTATGATTCAAAATTTTCTCTTTTGTTATATCAAAAATTGTTAAGAATATATAATTTATATTCATCTGTTCATCTTTAAAATTATAAAAATTTAT
>JAKPCM010000165.1 GCA_029553255.1 Caldisericota bacterium
AAACCTATAGTTAATAATTGAGAATTGTTTTTTATCGTGTAAAATGCATTAACGAGAGAGGAGGTAAAAAATGGCAAAAGTAACCAAGGTAAAATATTTTACTCCTGAAAAATTAGCATTAATAAATCCAAAAAACCTTGAATATTATGAGAAATACTTAAAATCAAATATAATTAAAAATAAAGAAGTAAAAGACACTACATATTATGTATATCAAAATTTTATGAATCACTTTTTGGTGTACCTTGCGGAAGAATGGGATAATATTGATTTATATAGTCAAGAATTTTTTGATAATGCTATTGATATAATGGAAGGATATATGAATTTTTGTCAAGATGTTTTGCAAAATAATAAAAAAGTTATTAATACAAAAATTTCTACGGTATCTTCATTTTATGCATGGAGTGTAAAAAGAAAATTAATAGACTATCATCCCTTTCAGGGTAAAATTGAAAGGATGAAAGGAGCAAACGATGAAAGAATAACCAAAGATTATTTTCTTGCCGAGGAACAAATTGAAATAATATCAAAAGAATTAGAAGAAAATCCTATATTTGATATTCAGGATAGGATTCTTTTCCATTTAGCGTTGGATTCAGGAAATAGGGTTGGAGCAATCTCTAAACTTACATTATCTTCTTTAGATTTAGAAAACGGATTATTTGAAAACATAAGAGAAAAGCGTGGTAAACGTGTTGAAGTCGTTTTTGATGAAAAATGCAAAGAATATATCAAACAATGGCTTGAGATGAGAAAAGAAATGGATAATTTAGAAATAGATGCTTTATTCATTGTAAAATATGGAGGAACTTATAAGCCTATGGCATATGGAACTATACAAAATAGAGCTAGAAAGATTGGAAAAATAATCGGTATAGATGATTTTCATATGCATTGTTTCAGAAAATCATCTATAGATAGAGTTATGAAACTAACCAATGATATTCAAATTGCAAAAGAACATGCTAATCATAAATCTACAGATACTACTTTATTATATATAAAACCGAAGTCTAAAACTGAAATACGTGAAAAACTTAGAGAATTAAAAAATAAAAAGAAACAAAAAGAAGAAATAAATTAATTTCTTTCGTGAATCTCGTGCAACTAATCTTGTAGTACATTCAGGTAAGGATTTAGAAGTAGCAAGAAAATTATTAGGACATGAATCAACAGAAACTACAAAAATATATGTCATACGTGAAGATACAGACGATGCTGATGAAGCATTTATAGATTAAACAGTTCTCACGAGCCTATTTTGGCGCAATACTGTGAGCCAACAATATATGGCAGGCGAATAGCCTGCCAAACTTATCTAAATCAAATTCTTATTTTATATAAACGAGGGGAGTTGTTCTCCCCTCCCCTAGCGTAAATAAAGCGAAGAAGGGAGATATTCAAAATGGCTGATAAAATACAAATTCTTATAGAAGCTATATTGCAAAAAACTACCAAAGAAAATTTAGAAACAGAATTAAAAAGAATAGAAAGTCAATTAAAGCCTATAAAAGTTGATGCAGATATTAAAGATGCAAATAAAGAAATACAAAAGTTTGCACAAACTTTTCGCCAAGTAGAAGGTGATTCTGAAAAGTTCATTAAAGAAATGGAACAATATAAAAACAGTTTAGGACAAGTAGTAAAAGAAGTTAGAAATATAAAAGAGGTGTACGATGAACAAGGTCGTGCTCAAAATGTTGTATCTTCAACCATAAAAACTATTACTACAGATTATGAAAAACAATCGAAATATTGGTCGCAAAGAGTTAAAGAAACAGTAGAAACTATGACACGCAAACCAGATGAATTAATTAAAATGGCAGATTATTATAAACAATTAGAAAAAGAACAACAGTTATTAGAAAAGCGTAATAATGGTTTACAACGGAACTTAAACACATTACAGAAATTTGAAATAAGATTAAAAAATATACGTGACAATTTTACATCTTCAAGAGGTGTAAAAGATGTTACTAATCTTAATATTTTAAATAAAGAATATAATTCTATATTATCTACAATAGAAAAATTAAGAAACTCTCATTCTAATTTAACCGAAGAACAAAAAAGGAATATTGATAAGCAGATAAATAATTTACAGTCTCTTTATAAAGCATATCATGATATTGAAGTAACTGCTGAAAAGGGCTTCAATTTTAAACAATTTGAAAATATCACTGGGCAAGTAATTAAATTAAGAGAGAATTTTGAAGCACAAGTTACAACTTTAAAGAATTATAAAGAAGCATTGTCTAAGCCTTTATTAGAAGGATTTAGAATCAATAAATTAAGCGGAGTTCAAGAAACCGAAGAATATTTAAAAATAACACAAGAATTACAAAAAGGGAATGAATTTGTAAACTTAACTGCTTATATTGATAAAGCTAATGCGAGTATTAATAAATATTCACATTCTTCTCATAATGCAATGATTGAAACACTTACTCTTTCAAAAGCAATAAAAACAGCGATAATCCGCATGGGAGAATGGGCTATTGCAGGAACATTGATTTTTGGCACATTAAAAAAAATAAGAGAAGGAATACAATATATTCACGAACTAGACGATGCTATTGTTGACTTAACAAAAGTTGTTGATTTGTCTAATCAACAAATTAACGAAATGGCACAATCTGCCATAGATTTAGGTAAAAAGTTAGGAAAA
>JAKPCM010000024.1 GCA_029553255.1 Caldisericota bacterium
TTTAGACTTTCTATATAAATTAAAAGTAATCCCTATAAAAAAGATGCTCATCTTAGGATATGTAAAAGAGGAACAACCTCTTATTGTTAACCCAGAAAGTGAACCAATAAAATATCTTGAACTACCTATAAAGAAACAAAAAATGCTGAATATGCATTAATTTTTAAAGGTGTTACTATAAATGATAAAGGAATACTTGAAAATGATCATATTCTTTTAAATGAAAAGCTCCAAGTTGAAAATAGAGATTTGGTTGTTGCAATAATCAATGGAGAAGCAACTTTTAAGATTTTTGTCGTTGAAGGGGAAAGAAAAATTCTAAAACCAGCGAATCGTGATTATAAAGAGATTGAATTAAAAGAAGGAGATGATATAAAATTAATTAAAGTTGTAAAAGTTGGAGATAAATTTGGAAACTATACCTCTATTATTAGTTATTTTATCTGCACTAATACATAGTTTGTGGAACTTTTTTTTCAAGAAAAGTAAAGATAGTTCAATTTTTATTTTTTGGGCAAAGATTTTTGAAATTATCTTCTATCTTCCTGTTGTTGTTTTTCTTTTAATAGAACAGGGTTTAAATTATAAAGGTTTAATTCCTATTTTTTTAAGTGGAACAATTCATTTCTTTTATTGGTTTTTCTTATCTTCTGGGTATAATATATCTGATCTTTCTCTTGTTTATCCAATTTCAAGATCTTCTCCTTTATTAACACTGTTTTTCTCTTTTTTTTTCTTTGATGAAAGAGTTACATTTTTAGGTTTTATAGGAATTTTACTGATTTTATTAGGAATATATTTCATTTCGATTAACAGTTTTAATTTAAAAAATTTTTTAACTGTTTTTGATAGAAATAATAAAGGACTTATATTTGCATTTTTAACATTAATTACTGTTACATCATATTCACTTGTAGATAAAATTGGTGCAAATTATGTAAATCCTGTTGTATATGTTTATTTTATTGAACTCATTTCTTTAATCCCTTTCACTATTTTTATCCTTTTAAATAAGAAAAAAGATGATTTATTTGAAATTTTAAAAAAAGATAAAATAAATATTGTCTTTACATCAATTGCAATTATATTATCTTATTCATTAATAATATTTGTTATGAGAATTTCCAAATTGAGTTATGTTGTATCAATTAGAGAAGTTGGAATAGTATTTGGTGTTTTATTAGGGATAATATTCCTTAAAGAAAAGTATGGATTGATTAGGGTAACATCATCAATTATAATATTTATAGGTATATTATTAATATCCCTCTTCGGATAATCTCCTTTAAATAGAAGTTACAATTTTATATTTAAGTTTTTTAAAAATTTAATAAGCATTCATCAATCATTATTTAATATAATAGGAAAGTTATTATTTGTATATAATTTAATAAATTTTTAAATAAAAGAGATAAAATTAATTTTTTATTTCATAAGCTCAATTTATTTATTTCATAATTTTGATGGAGGTGGTGTATAGATTTTCTTTCCCTTAATCTCCTTAAATGTAATAAGAGGAGGATTATCAATTGGACAAACAAAGGAGCATATCATACAACTATAACATTTCTCTTCGTCAGGTATTGGTCTTCTTTTTTTAGAATCCCACTCTATACATTGACCTCCTGCATCCTGACAGGCTATATAACATACTCCACACCCAATACATCTGTCAAGATCGAATTGTGCAGCACCTTGTCTTGATAAATCAAAATCTTTTGTTTCATAAAAATTCGGTAATGCCTTTCCAACAATATCTTCAACTTTATTAAAACCTTTATCTTCCATATAAAATGACAATCCCTCGACTAAATCTTCGGCTAATCTGTGTCCATATTTAACAATACTTGTAGTCATTTGAACAAGAGAAGCTCCACCGAGTAGAAATTCAACAGCATCAACCCATGTTTCTATACCACCACAACCAGCAAGAGGTAACCCTAATTCCTCTTTTTTTGCAAGCTCAACAATACATTTTAGAGCTATTGGTTTAATTCCAGGTCCTGAATACCCACTTAAAGCTCCTTTTCCGAAAATATTTGGACAAGGCACAAAATTATTAATATCAATATTAGTTATTGCTCTTACTGTATTAACAGCAGTAATACCATCAGCTCCAGCCTCTTTAGCATACATAGCAGGTTCTGTTATATCAGTAACATTTGATGTTAATTTAGCAAAAACTGGAATCTTAACATTTCTTTTGACTATATCAGTAAAATCTCCAACGAGTTTAAATGCCTGACCCACTTTCATCCCAGAACCTTCAACAGACATATGAGGACAGGAAAAATTCAATTCAAGCATGTCAGCTCCAGCATCTTCAAAAACCTGTGCAAGATATTTCCACTCCTCTTTATTAAAACCCATAATATTAACCATAACTGGATTGTTTGGATAATGTTTTTTCAACCATTTTACGTCCTGAATGTTGTCTTCAAGGGGTCTATCTGTAGTCTGTTCTACATTTTGAAGACCAACTAATTTTTTACTTCCTAAATTATAGGAATGCATCCTTGGAGCTGGATTTATTATTTCAGCTGATGGACCTCCGATACCCTTAAAAGATACACCTCCAAATCCAGCATCAAAAGCTCTCGCTACCATCTCAGCAGTATTACTTACAACTGATGAAGATAACAAAAATGGATTTGGAAATTTTACTCCACATACTGTTATACTTAAATCTTTCATATATATTTCCTCCTACTTTATTTATTTATTTAAATAATTTATTATTGATTTTGCTCCTCTTTTTCCATCTCTAACTGCATTAACAGCAAGACTCGGCCCACTTACAATTTCTCCACCTGCAAATATCCCTTTAACTGAAGTTTCTAAACTTTCTTTATCAACTTTAATGTATCCTTTATCATCAAATGCTACTGAAGGTAAAAGTTCTTTAATCTTAGGATCAACCCCTGATCCAATCGCAAATATAACAAAATCAACATTAAATGAAAATTCTGAATTTGGTATATCTTTTATATTAGAGGGAGAAAAATCTCCTTTTTTTAATAATTTAACTTCATTTCCTTTTACGCCAATAACTTTACCATCTTTTGTTGTAATTTCTTTAATTTGACTTTGAGGTTTGATTATAACATAATGGTCTATGGCTTTATGTAAATCTGCCTTATCAGCAGGTAAATCTTCCATTGATTCAAGAGATATACAATAAACATTATTAGCATTAAGAAGTTTGCATGTAGTTGCAACATCCATTGCAACAGAACCCCCTCCGATAATTGCTACATTTTTATTTTTAATTTTATTTGCAATTTCATCAACTTTATCACTATTTATTTGCCACAAGAAATCTTGATAGGTAAGAACATCTTTAGAATCTGAACCAGGGATTTTCAATCTATATGCATTGGTTAAACCTGCTGATACAAAAATAGCCTTAAAACTATCTTTTAATAGATTTTCAATCGAGCCTTTATCTTTAAATTCATAATTCGTTTTTACTTTAACTCCTAAATTCAAAACATCTTCTATTTCTCTGTCTAAAAAATCATCATTCAATTTAAAAGGGGGTATTCCATATCTTAAAATTCCACCTAATTTTTCATTTTTCTCAAAAATAGTGACATTGTAACCTTTTTTAGCAAGTTCAGCTGCACAGGTTAATCCAGCTGGTCCAGAGCCAATAACTGCGACATCGACATTTTTATCTTTCTCTTTATTAATTGGGTTGAAACCTATATCCCATCCATATTCAACAAGAAATCTTTGAAGCTTTCCAATGTTTATTACTCTATCGATTCCACTTGCAAGACATTTCTCTTCACATAATTTATCAACTGGACAAACAAGCCCACAGATGCCGCCAAGAATATTTTTTTCTTTAATAACCTTAAATGCTCCTTTTAAATTTCTCAGTCTCAATTTTTTTATAAATCTACCCGGCTCTACCTCTGCTGGACAGCCCTGACTACATAATGGATCATAGCAGAGTAGACATCTGTCAGCTTCAACTATTGCTTGGCTTAAAGTGTAAGGTTTTTCAATTTGAAAATACTCATCTTTTTTAGGTTCAACCTTTTCTACCTCTTGTTTCATATTTCACCTCAATTTTTAATAAGATATAAAAATATAATAACATTTAATTTTTAAAATTTAATTCTATTTTGTTGTCTTTATATGCTATAGCAAATTTTTCTAAAAATCTATTGAATTTCACTCTCTCCCATTTCGAGAAAGAGGAATAGGAAAGGATACATGAATTAGAATTTAAATTTAGTGATTCTATAATATCATTATGTTTAAATCTTATGTCTGAATTGATACCTAAACTGTGGGATATCTTATCGAATCTAATATAGTTTCTTATGAAAATATCAAGAATTTCTCTTTCATTTTCTTTAATGTTGAGATAAAAATTTATAATAAAATTCAATTTTGCTTTGTCAATGTTGTCTAAAAATTTCGAAATTAAATTTCTTCTTCCCTTAATAAAGGTTGGAGGATTTAAAATATATGAGATGAACCTTTTTGTTTCATATTTTTTCTGAGTAAAATTAATAAAGATATCAAAATCATTATCAATAAGATATATAATCCTTTTTAAAACATCTTTTTTTATTAAATATTTATATAAATTTCTTCTATTAAAAAGAGCCATATAAGTTGAAACAATCAATTTATTTCTTTCAATTTTGCTTTTCTCTTTCAAATATTCAACTGAATTCTTAAAATTTTGATCAATTCTAATCTTAATAATTTCAGAAAATATTTCATTTGGAATGTTATTATCAATATCTATATTTAACCCATTAATCAATTTTCTTATTGTATCTCCTCTAATATTTTTTGTTTTTCCATTTAAAATATTATTCAATTTATTTCTTGAAATTTTTGTTAATTTTGATGTCTTATTTATATTTTTTATCTGCTTTTTCAAGTAATTTCTCAATTTTAAACTGTTTTTGTAAAGATTTTTGTTAAAATTTACATCAAATTTTTTAATCTCATTCAATAAATTGCTATATTTACTTTTTACAAAATCATCATCTTTATAAATGCCTATTATTTCACTTGTTTCAAATATCTTGTAATAATTTAATTTTTTTTCAATATTAAAAATTGTATCTAAAACATAAAAATTTATTTTTGGATCTTCGAAATAGTAGCTCAGATAATAAATCCCTTTTTCTGCATAATAAAGAGATTTAAAAGGTTTTTCATTAATTAAATACCATGAAATATCATTACAACAAGTAATAATTCCTGTTGGATGTGGAATTTTAGTTGCGATTTGCAAGCCTTTTTGATAATAGGATACACCTTTTTCTATTCTACCCTCTTTTATCTCTTTTCTTGCTTTCCCAATTAATAAAAAAAGTTTTGTAGAAGGAGAAATTTCCTTATCTTTACTCCAAAATCTTGATTTTGGTAAATTTAGATCTTCGTTCATAAATGAATAATTAATCAAAAATTGATTTGTAATTTTTCTCACTGATGGTGGAATTTTTTTATATTCTTTCCTTATTTTGTTATATAAAATTTTAAAGTTCACTGTGTCTTTAAGATAAAATAGAATTATAAATTTATTAGATAATAATAAATAATAGAGAGATTTATTTTCTTTACACTTTTTTAAACCACAATTTACCTCTTTTAAAGCTTTCTCATATTCTCTATTCCATATATATTCTAATGATTTTAAATAATTTTTATAACAAACATCTATTTTATTATCTAATAAGTAGTTCAAAACTGGTTTAGAGTATGAACCTAAATCAAAAATTTTTTTAGTTAATATAGGCAATTTAATATTCATTTCTTTAAAAATATTATACTATATTATATGTACCCTTATAATTAAAATTTTAAAAATTTTTATAAATAGAAAAAATTATGTCAAAAAAAATCAGTCATAATAATAGTTTTTAGAGGTAAAAAATTTGACAATCACTTGATAAATTTTATTCTTAAAAAAAGGAGGATTAGAATGAAAAAACTCATAACTTTGATTTTAGTGATTTTAGCATTAGTAATGTTTGTAAAGGTATCAGTTTTTGCAGATCCATCTGATACTGGAGGTTCTGTACTTTCAGTTAGAATAGAATCACAGGAATAATAAGATAGCAGAAGGTAAAAATTCTTATTTAATGTAAATCTATATCATAATAATATTTTTTAATAATTAAAAGGAGATTATTATAGAAAAAGATTTTATTAATATTAACGATTTCAAAAA
>JAKPCM010000134.1 GCA_029553255.1 Caldisericota bacterium
GTAAAGAGCAATCTATATAATAAACATATAGATGTTTTTGTTAACAACAAGAAAATAACAGATTATTAATTTTTTTGTAAAAAGGAATTTACAAAATGGCAATTTTACAAAATAGAGAAAAAACAAAAAAGATTGATTTAACAAAGTGGTTTAATGAAGAGGCTTTTATAACAATAAAGTTTATTTCGAGGGATGTCTGGCGATATGCTAATAGATTAACTCTTAAAACAGCAGAAGCACAATTTTATAGTGAGATTATGAATGACAAAGAATATAAAAAATTACAAAGTATGATTGATAATTGTAAAGATAAAGCAGAAAAATCAAAGTTACAAAAAGAATTGGATAATCTTGCAAATAATATTCTTACTCAAAAATATCTATCTCTTAATAAAGACAAGTTAAAAGAGACATTGGAAGTGGAGCAAGAGAAAAACAAAATCTTAATAAATGAAGGAGTTGATAAAGAGAAGCACAACCTTACAGACGAAAACGGTAATAAAATAATTCTTGATTATGAGATATTGAAAAATTGTGAATTTTTTGATTATTTAATACAAGAAATAATCAAATTTAATTCAGAATTTGATTTGCAGGAACGGAGATAGCCGAAATCGATGATTTTTTCTCGATTTTGGCTTTAAATAAAAGTATTGAGGATTTTGTAGATATTAAAGATTATGCAAAATATGAATATTATAAAGAGCTATACTATAAAGTTTTAGAGATTTATGACTTTGAAAACAAAAAGTTTAGATTTTTACCATTTGGCGGCGGAATTTTCGAGCAAGAGGATAAAAATCCGAAAATATGGCAGGCTATGAATTATTTAATTTATAAAATATTACAAAAAAGAGAATAAAATGGCTGTATTAAGGTTAGATATAGAGACAAAAGATAAATCTTCTACTCAAATCTCTAATGTCTCGGCAAGTTTTGAAAAGTTATCTAATAAAATAGATATAGCGAAAAAGTCGGCTGGGAGTTTCTCTTCTGGGTTTATGAATATGACGGCTGGGATTGGTGGTGCGATTGTAATTGTTAAGGCGGTTTTAGATAGTTTTAAGAAACTGGATAACTTTTTTAAGAAAGTTGGTGGGGAAGGTTATCAAGCATGGGAAGGCTTAAAGCAAAGTTTAAAGGTTATCGGGGATATTATTAGTAACCTTGTTATGCCAGCCGTAACATCCTTAGTAAAAGGGCTGAATTCTTTTATTAAAAGTGCTGAAGGGTTAAAGATTATTGGTGATATTGCTGGAAGTGTGGCTTTTAGTTTTAATTTCTTAAAAGAAGTTTTCTTAACAATTGCAAAAACTCTACAATCTACACTACAAAAAGAGATAAAAGATATCCAAGAATCTTTTCAGAATCTGAATGAAAATAGCGGTGATACAATAAACATACTCTCTGTCTTAAAGGGTATCTTTTTAGGCATCGGGGTTGCGATAAATGTTGCGGTAAATATGGTTGGTAATTTAATAAGTAACTTTATAAATCTTGCAAAGGTTGCGATGGAAGCTGGAGAATTATTGTTTAATATTTTTACGGGCAAGTGGGACAAGGTTGGTGATTCAGCCAAGAAGACATTTGAGGCTTTAAAGAATTTTGGTGGTGGTGTAGTAGATGGTTTTAAGGATATTGTAAACACGGCAAGTCAGTCTTTTAGTAATTTAAATAAAAATTTAGATATAGAAAAAACTTTAAGCAACTCTAAAAAAAATTTTGAAGTTTTTAAAAATCAAACGACAGAAATTCTTAAGAATCAGAATAATCAAATTTTACAAAATAATAA
>JAKPCM010000164.1 GCA_029553255.1 Caldisericota bacterium
AAAAACACAAAAAGGTTCGACATCAACTATAACACAGGAGATAAGTAAAGTTGGAAAATCAAAAATTTTAAAAAGGATTAAACCTATCCATGAACTTGGTCCCCAATGGAGTGGAGTAAAAGGCGTTTTATTTTCCCTCCATCGCTTCTCTAAATAGGTTTGGTATTTCGTCACCAACTCCAATTAATCTTACAAGTTCAATTGTTGTTTCTCTATTTTTTAAAAAATCTTTTACAGTTTTATAAATTATCTCTGTGCCTCTTTTCTTAGGGAAACCAAAAATTCCACAACTAACTGCTGGGATAGAAATAGATTTTAAGAGATTTTCTGTTGCAATTTGAAGAGAAGATTCAATTGCTTTTTTTAGTTTATTTTCCTCATCTCCCTCTCCCCAAACAGGACCTACTGTATGAATAACATATTTGCAGGGTAAATTACCTGCTCTTGTTATAACCGCCTCTCCTACCTTAAGTGGACCTCTTTTTTCAATTATTTTATTACTTTCAATCTGAATAATATCTCCGCCTTTTCTAACAATTGCTCCAGCAACTCCACCTCCATGGGAAAGGTTTCTATTTGCAGCATTAACAATAGCATCAGTTTTTTCATTAGTTATATCGCCTATAACGACCTCTATTTTTTTTCCATTAACAATCTCTTCTTTTAATACAATCATAAAAACTCCTCCTTATGAAAGAATAAAGTTTTCTAATGGTTTATATATTGGCCCTTGTGGAGTTAATTTTGATTCAAAAAATGTTATTTTATTCAAATACGATACTTTAAATTCACTCTTATCTTCCTTTAATATTTTTAAATCTCTTTCATCCATTCTCTCCTTTATTCTTCCAATTGTTAGATGTGCCTTAAAATCCTCTTTTTTTAGTTTAGTAATTTTTGAAAAAGGGTCAAAAAGTGTATCATATATCTCTTTGATCTCCTTCTCTCCTTCTTTGAGTTGATAAAAAATAACTCTTGGATTCTTATCGTCTGGAAAGAAAGAAATATTATCGAACAATATTTTAATTTTTTTGAATTTATCTTTTTTATCTTCAATAATTTTTATAATTTCAGTTGATTGTTTTTCTTCAATCTCTCCAAAGAAAAATATTGTAAAGTGTAAATTTTCTCTCTCAACCCATTTAATCCTTGAAGATATATTTTTTTTGAAATAATCAATTTTTTTACTTATTTCATCTTTAAGATTTTCTTCAATAGGCAAAGCAAGAAAAGTTCTCATATTGTAAATATTATAACATATTTCAGTTTTATTAATTGTGATATAATTTAATCTAATGAATTTTTTAGGAGGATAAAGAATGAGAAAAAAACTCAATGATTTCATACTAAAAGTTTACGAACTTCACCCAAATTTTTTATTTATTGTTAATTTTATGTTTTTTATCTTAATTGTTGCTTTTATAGCTCCATCACTAACTTCAGATCCTGATTATATTTTGAGATTAAATTTAAGAACATTAAGAGAATTACATATAAATAATTTTAGTTTTATTAAATCACCATTTATATATTTAATTTTTTCATTAATTTTTGCTTCACTTTTTTATTTTGGAAATATCTTTTTATCTTGGATTGGAATTCCTCTTTTTTTCATTATCTATTTCTTCCTTGAACTAACTGAAAATTTTACTCTTGTTTTTACAAAAATTGGGTCACAATCATTTTTGAATCTTCCTGTTAGTGAACATAAAGGTTTTTCAGTTTTTCTATCTCAGATTCCTCACACCCTTTTTCTTTCATTTGGCTATTTCATCTCACTTGTTGGAGGATTAATTGTACTTCTTTCGTTTACAACCTTTGTTTATAGATTATTTAAAAATAGATTTCCTAAAATGAAACCATTAAATGCAAAGATTATTGTTTTTGTAGTAATTATAATAATTCCTCACATATTAGTCTTGTATTTTATTTTAAAGCCATTATTAAATGATATTAAACTTCTATCATTGACTGGTCCTCTTTATATAATTCTTATTGTTTATTTCTTTTCTATAGGAAACCATTTCTTCTCTTTGGTTGGGAGTGAAATTAAGAGGTTTAAAGATTATAAAGCAAAGGATTATCTTGTAGAAAATCTAAAAAATGCAACATTCCTCGTTCCTTTTGGACTAATATTTGTGATAATAGGAATTATTCTTGAAAACACTCTTTCAGTTAGGGTTCTTATGCCTTTATTAAATAAAATTAATGTAACTGGTTTGGCTTTAAATATTTTAAATATCGTAACAGCAATTCTTTATGGTGCTTCAGTAATAGTTCCATTTTGGTATGTATTTTATAAGTCTAAAAAGTGGTCAAAGGTAATTTTATCTTCTAAAAAGGAGGCAAAAAAGAAGAAAAAATGAAAAAAATCTATTTAATAATTTTAATAATTATATTATTTTTTTCATCTATAGTATTTTCATGCACCAAAGAAACGAATATTGAGGGACCTCCTATATCATTATCAGATCTTAAAGGAAAGGTAGTTCTCCTTGATTTCTGGGCAGAGTGGTGCGGACCATGTAAAGCGGCAACTCCAAATATAGTTTCATTATATAATGAATATAAGGAAGATGGATTTATAGCAATTGGAATGAATCTTGACGATGAGAGTGATTTTGATAAAGTTGTAAATTATGTTAATAAAAGTAAAATAGAATATCCAATAGCTATTAAAAGTTTTTCTGTTGCTCAAAAATATGAAGTAAGTGGAATCCCAAGATTTGTTTTAATAGATAAAGATGGAAACATTTCTTCAATATTTGTTGGGTATCAAGAAACATTATATAATGATTTAAAAGAATCTATAGAATTTTTGTTAAATGAAGGAGAATCTATTATAAGTAAACCTAAAAATATAATATCAAAAGAACAAAGAAAACCCGCAATAAATTTTACATTACCAACCTTAAATCATTAAAATATTATTAATTGAGGAGGTGGATTGATGATTTTAAAAGAGATATTAGAAAGACATAGTGTCAGGAAATACAAACAAGAAGAAGTTCCTGAAGATTTAATTAAAGAAGTCATTGAAGCAGCAAGACTTGCACCATCAGCTAATAATAAACAACCATGGAAATTTATTGCTGTAAGAGATTTTGAAAAAAGAAAAAAAATTGGAGAGCCGACAACATGGGCAAAGTTTATTATGGATGCTCCAGTTTTGATTGTTGGATGTGTAACAGATAAAAGTTTTAATATGGGTGGTTGGTATGATAGTGCAATTCTTGATATTGGAATTGCAATGGAACATATAGCTCTTCAAGCAACACATCTTGGACTTGGAACTTGCTGGGTTGGAGATTTTGATGAAAAACTTGTTAAAAAAGTTCTTGAAATTCCAGAAAATATTAGAGTTGCATCCCTAATGACACTTGGTTATCCCTTAGAGAATAAAATACCAGAAAAAAGAAGAAAACCCCTATCTGAAATTTTATCATTCGAAAAATTTTAGTTTTTAATAATTCTTTTATTTAATAATTCTTTTATGATGATAAAATTAATTTATGGGAAAGTTTATTGTTGCGGTATGCGGAAATATCGGAGTTGGTAAATCTACACTTGCAAAACTTCTCTCTAAAAGATGGGGATATTCAATAATATCTGAACCTCAAGATATAAATCCATTCTTAAAAGATTTTTATGCTGATCAGAAAAGATGGGCACTTCATTCTCAACTTTTTTTCCTTATCCATAGGTTAAAAATTTTTGAAGAGATTGAGAAATCTGATGATTCTTTTATAATTGATAGAACTATTTATGAAGACGCAGAGATTTTTGCAAAACAGCTACTCAATAAAGAAGAGTATAAACTTTATCAGGAGGTATATAATTTGATATATAAAAATTTTCCATCACCGAATCTCCTCATATATCTATATGCTCCAACTGAACTTCTTTTAAAAAGAATAGAAGAAAGAGGAAGATATTATGAAAAAAATATAAAAAAATCATATTTAAAAAAACTGAATGATGCTTATGAAAATTGGATAAGTAGTTACAATTTATCTCCTGTTTATAAACTTGACACAACTCAATTTGATATACATAATCTCTTTTCTGATCTTTCACACTTTATTGATGAGATAGAAAAATTTTTCTGGGAGGCAAAAAAAGATGTTAAAAGATAATGAATTATATAGGTTAAAAGAATATGAAATGGAGGCATTTCTTTCTGTTCTTCCTCCTTATGTTAAAAATGAACTTAGAAAATTGGATAAGTGGGAATTTTTAATCGAGGTTGTCCTTGATTTAGGAAGAAAACCAGAAGCAAGATTTGTTGATTCTTTTAACTATCTTTCAAATGATTTAATTACAAGAGAAGACATTGAATATGTGAGAAGTCGAGTTGGTGAATTTGACAGAGACAATAGAGCAGGCATAGAAAGAACTCTTCACAGAATATCCTGTATCAAAAATAGAATGGGAAATATAGTTGGGTTAACATTAAGAGTTGGAAGAGCTGTTTATGGAACAATTGATATTGTAAGAGATCTTTTTGAAACTGGTAAAAATATTTTACTTCTTGGAAGGCCAGGTGTTGGAAAAACAACTCTTTTAAGGGAAGCATCAAGAGTTTTAAGTGAAGAGTTGCATAAAAGAGTAGTTGTTGTTGATACTTCAAATGAAATTGGAGGAGATGGTGATATACCACATCCTGCAATTGGCTCTTCAAGAAGAATGCAAGTTCCTTATGGAAGAACCCAAGCAGATGTAATGATTGAAGCGGTTGAAAACCATAACCCTGAATGTATCATAATTGATGAAATTGGAAGAAGAGATGAGGCTGAGGCATGTAGAACTATTGCAGAAAGAGGAGTTCAATTAATAGCAACTGCACATGGAAACACACTTGATAATCTTTTAATTAATCCAGTTTTATCTGAACTTCTTGGAGGAATAACTACAGTTATCTTAGGAGATGAAGAGGCGCAAAGAAGAGGAACTCAAAAAACAGTTCTTGAAAGATCTTCTCCTCCATCTTTTGATGTACTCATTGAAATAAGAGATAGAGATACTCTTGCTGTCTATTATGATGTTGCAAAAGTTGTTGATAAATATTTAAGAGGTTATCCATTGAATCCAGAGATAAGGAAAAGAAAAGAGAGTGGAGAGGTTGAAATTAAAAAAGAGAGTGAGCTTGAAAAACTTCCAAAATATACTCCTTTAAAAATATTTACCTATGGAGTTTCAAGGGATTATCTTGAGCAGGGATTAAGATCTGTTGGACTTGATTGGCAATTTGTTGATTCAGTAGATGAAGCTGAAGTCTTGATTATGACAAAAAGTCAGGAAAAGAAGAGTGGAAGAGTTATGAGTGAGGCAAAAAAAAGAGGAGTTGAAATTTTCAAAATAAATTCAAATACAAAATCAAACATAAGAAAACTATCTTTAGAATTAAGAAATGCTTTTTTAGATAAGAAAAGAGATTACTTAAAAGAGATAGAGCAGGGGGTTAGAGAAGTTTTATCAACAGGAAAACCTTACCCTCTCTATCCAGCACCAAGTCATATAAGAAAAATTCAACACAAAATTATAACAGAATTTGGTTTGAAATCTGAAAGCCAAGGAGAGGAGCCAATTAGATGCGTGATTATATTTCCAAAATAGGTGGATTTTTTATAACTTTTGAAGGTATCGATGGATGTGGTAAATCAACACAAGCAAAACTCCTTCAAGAAAATTTAAAAAATCTTGGATATGATGCTTTCTGGACAAAAGAACCAGGTGGAACAGATATTGGAAATATGGTAAGAGAAATACTACTTAAATATAATCAGGAAATAGATGTTCTTACAGAATTTTTACTTTTTGCATCTGATAGAAGTGCACATTCAAAAGAGTTAATAAAGGAACTATCAAAAGGAAAAATTGTAATATCAGAAAGATTTAAAGATTCATCTGTTGCATATCAAGGTTATGGAGGAGGACTTTCAATCAATTTTATTGAAAGAATACATAGAGAGATAACAATAATTGAACCTGATCTTACAATTTTACTCGACGTCTCTCCACTTGTTTCTATAAAAAGGGTAAGAGACCCAGATAGAATTGAGAAAAAGGGGACTGATTATCTTGAAAGAGTAAGAAATGGTTACCTCATCTTATCAAAACTCTATAAAAATAGATATGTAATATTTGATGGAAGTAAAGAAAAAAATATTCTTAGTAAAGAGATATTAGAAGTTGTAGAGAATAAACTTAAAGCCTATTTCTTCTAAATGTTAATTTGGTGTCAAACACCAT
>JAKPCM010000023.1 GCA_029553255.1 Caldisericota bacterium
CACCATATTTTTGTGAATAAAGATAATAAATGATTTTTTTTCTTTTTTTTATAATAAATAAAAAATAAGATTTTTTACCCCACTTTTTTGTCAATAAAACTTGTTTATTTTCAACGTTTTAGCTATTTTCTTTTTTTTAAATAAATAAAAAATAAGGTTTTTTACCCCACTTTTTTGTCAATAAAATATTTACGAAATTTTTTACCACCAATTGTTTTAATTTCACCATTTTTTACAGCGTCATATAAGCACTTTCTTATTTTCCGTCATCTCCTTTCTCCATGAGGATATGGAATTTTATCTTATTTGCAAAATCATTAAAGTTATCAAACCAATACTCTTTATAATTGTTTGGAACTTTTGAAACATCATCTGTTCTGAGCAGTAATTTTACTTTCACATTAAATCCATTGCTGTTAAAAACTTTTGCTTTTCCGTTTTCCTCGAATAATACTCTATATCCATCTATTTTCCTATAGGCACTGGTATGCTCTGTCCCTTTTGGATCAACAAAAAGAATAGTATAATCAGTACCTTTTTTCAACCAGAAAATAAAATCAGGTTTAAATTTTGATATTTTATTTAATATTGGATTGTAATAAGGAATGTAAACCTCGTCTAAACTCTCATCCAGTTTACTAAAAAACCACCACACGAAATCTTTCTTATTATCTGTTACTCCTAAATAAGTTTCCAAATCGTTAATAAAGTCCTTTTCACTTTTGGTTTTGATGATGTGTTTGATATAGTCAATTTTTTCACTTTCTGAAACTATCACTGGAAGATAGTAATGATTAGCAAGATATTTGATATCCAATGGGTCACAACCATACACTGCTCTTTCCTCCTTTACGAAACTTGAATTTATATCTTCTATTTTAGCAGTATATTTATCTAAATCCTTATCTTTTTCATACTCTTCTTTTAATTTCTGTTTTTCTATATCTTTACTTGGATAATTCTTTACTTTTTGGATCTTTTTTACCAAATCATTGATATCATCTAAACTAACAGAAATATGTTTAAAATGAATAATTTCATTTTCTAAAATTTTAAATTTGTCAAATTCTTTTGAAGTCTGCTCGAAATGATAGAAAATATTTTTCAGCAATAACTCAGGATTATTAATAAATGAATTGTTATTAAAAAGGAAATAATTAACGTATTTCCCATTAAAAGCTTCATTCATTTTTTCTAAAACAGTTATAGAAGGATTAAATTTTATCGCTGCTATTTTATTACCGATATTGTTGAAATATTTTTTTACCAAATTATAATCATTCTCGTTTATTTCAAATTTTTGAGGATTTTTTTGATTGGCAATTATTTCTATTGAATCTTTGTAAATCGGTATTAGCAGCTTCATTTTTTTATTTTCAATCTCAGGATTTATATCAAACAAATACCCAATGCTCTCATCTTTTTTTTCTGCATTAAGTGTTTCTACAATTTCTCTTAAATTAGCAGCATTAGTACCAAAAACAAAAAGCGTTTCCAATGGTATATAATAATCTTTGACAGCATTGAAAAGATTTTTATCTATCTGTTCAGAATTATGAAGAAAAATTAATCGTTTTCTTTTGCCTTTTACAGGCTGTATCCTTACACCACGCCCTGTCGATTGTAGGACAAACTTTCTCGCATCCGTACCTGTGCCGATGTTGATAAACAAAATGATATTTGGTCTATTGCTATCCCATCCTTCATAAAAAGAACGCGAACCCATCAAAATATTAATATCCGAATCGACATCGTTTATATTTTTAAAATAGCTCTCATTGTCGAAACTCTCTATTATGGTATAACCCGAAAGTTTGTTTTTAAGCCATTCTGAAATATCGCCAATCTTTATCAGTGCAAAAGGTTTATCAGACGTCGCAAGTTTAAAAATAAGTTCTTGTTTATTACCGGGGAGTTTCAAAACCTCTACATTCCCATTGGTCGGTGCATTAAATACATATTGCAAAACATCAGATTCGTTTACATTATTGACAATATTGTCATTAAATTTTATATCTTCATCATCAAAAAGCTTATGGATATTTGATGAGATTTCATTTAGTACTTCATTTTTTGCTTGATTAAATAAAATACTATTTATAGGATTTTTTGCAAAATCGGCAAGCTCTTTAAAAAAGAGTTCGAGATCTGAATCTTCGGTATTAACCGAATTCACTAATGTAAGTATGAGTGGATTGTGATAAACATCGTATTGTTTTATTTTCTCGTGATGCATTTTGATAATCGTGTGCAAAATCAATATTTTCAATATGATTTTTTGTTTTTGTATGTTAGTAAACTCATCGTTTTTTTGAAATGACGTAATATCCTCACTCGACAAATAAACATGCTTGCCATATCCATTTTTTACATATTCTGCGAGATTGTAGTTATATACACAAGTTGCAAAATCCCTATCATCTGTAAAAGTTGCAGAAAAATTAAACAAAAAACCGTTCCTCGAAAGAATATTGTAAAATATTTGACGTTTGCTTTCCTCTCTATCGCCTTTATGTGCTTCGTCTAAAATAATAAACCAATTCCCATGATTATCATAGGTTCTGAAATCAACCTGTTTTTCTTTTCCTTGATCTGTAATTAAATCTGAACGATAATAAAAAACGGTGATTTCGTTGCGTGCGAATGGTATAGGATTAGCACGTTTAACAGCTTCATATTCTTTCAAATTTTTTAGATTAATCTTAACATCTGAATGATAAGAATTGAATTCATCTATATGTACTTTAAATTGATCTAGTAAATCATCGCGATAGGTTAGGAACAAAATATCTTTTTCAGGTAATAATCCTCTATCAATTAATTCTCCCAGCATTTCTATCATTTTCACAATAACTAATGTTTTCCCACTGCCGGTTGCCATCCAGAAACTCATACGATTGATAAAATACTCAAAAGATATTTTGCCGTTTTTTTCAGGATAATCGTCGCTATATTCTTCGAGATATTTGAGCGTCTTACTATCTTTTTTTGTAGTATAAGAAAAATCTTCTAATAGTCCATTGTCTTGATAGAGTTCAAACAAAGCCGCTTTGTTTGCTTGTTTTTCTTTATAAAACAAATGAAGAGCCTTTAGAGCATTTCTCAACGCATTTTGTTGAAAATCAAATAATTTTTTGCTCTCAGAAAATGTTACAAAATCAAAATCTTGCCAATCAGCCGGTAGGGAGTCATCAGCGATGCTTTGTACTATATTTTGAAGATACAGATTTGTCATAATTTTTATTCCCACCAAATTAAAGGTTTTATTAATTTATAATCCAAATCTTTTGTATTGATTTTTGTTCCATCTTCAAATTCCACCTCATAATTCCCCTCTCGTAGAGGGGTGTCTGCGTTAGCAGACGGGGTGTTATTTTCCTCTTGTAGAGGGGTGTCTGCCTCTGGCAGACAGGGTGTTATTTTCTTTATCCATTTTCCTGTCAGATTAGACAAAGTCTCGGCAATGTCTATATTTGGATATATTTGTGATAAGTCCACATTTACTTTATCATTTTCATAATCTATCTCCAGAGCTTTGAGCATTTTTTCATCTTTCATAAAGACATATTCCTGATATTGACTTCTACCTGGCACAGTAAACAAACCTCCGTCTTCATATTTGCAGTTATTCAGAGATTCCTCATACTGCTCAAGCTCGTAATATTTGAAAAATCCGCCACCTTGATATTCTTGGACTTCTTTTGAAATCCCTGATTTATCATAAGCCAAAACTTTCTTCATTCGTGGTAAAACTACAGTATAAAAATGCTCTCCCATCTCAATACCTATCCATTTTCTGCCAAGTTTATGAGCTACCGCTGTTGTAGTGCCACTACCTAAAAAGAAGTCCATAACTATGTCGCTATCTTCAGAAGACATATTAATTACTCTTGATAATAATTTTTCAGAATTTTCAGTAGAGAAACCCCAAAGAGGTGTAGTTGAATAACCAGATATATCCATCCAGTTTGTTCCTATTCTT
>JAKPCM010000055.1 GCA_029553255.1 Caldisericota bacterium
AAAGTTATTATTTGGGAATTAGGAAATCTTAATTTGAAACAATCTATATTGGATTATATGAAAAAAGAATTTCAAAAAGAAAGGGTTGAAACTTTAACAAAATCAGAAGCTTCTCAAGTTATAACTTATATAAACAATTTAAAGAAAAATGAATAGAAAAGATTATTTAATATTTATTGCGATTAATAGTTTACTTTATGAACTTTCAGAAGAGGAAATTGAAGAGATATTACCAGAACAATATGAAATCTATAAAAAAGTAAAAGAGGAGATTAAAAAGAAAGGAGGTGAAAATGAAGAGTTATGAGGAAGTTATACAATTATTGGAAAAAGGTGATATTTACCCGAGAGAAAACAATGCTAAACTCGATGATAGAGATTTTATGAGATTATGTGGATTTTTTAAAGCAGAGCACCTTCCATTATTAGGTTTTTCCCTTAAAGAAGGACGCAGTCCTAAGGAATGGGATAAAAAAAGAAAAGAATGGAAAAGAGAAAATTTTATAAAAGAATTAAAAGAGGATTTGGATTTTGCATTTGAAAAAGCATATGGTGAAAGAGGAATTTCATCAGCATTGATGTATGAGGTTATTAAAATGTGGTTATGGATATTAGATGATGATTTATACCAATGCGAAGAATATGAGCCGTATGGATTACCTTTTTATAAAAAAGTAGCAGAAAAATATGGCTTTATTAACAAAAATGATAAAATTGAAAATTAATAGAAAGGAGGCTAAAATGGAGGAAGTGTTGTCAAATATGAAGCAAAAATTTTTAAAGGAAGTGAAGGATAAAGATGATGAAGAATTTGACAACATAGTAGATAAATATGATGATGAATTAAATAAATATTCAATTCCAGAATTAATGGAAATGATGAATATTGTTTTACATAATATAAAAGATAAAGCTTATAGAGAAGATTTTAAAGAAACTTTGCGAAGTTATATAATTTCTTATTTGATAGGATGAAAAAGTTAGATTGTATAAAAATTGGTGGAAAGGATGGGTAAAGGTATAAAAATAGAAGAGATAATAAAATTACATAATGAAGGTAAAACAAATTCTGAAATAGCAAAAAATCTGAATTGCTCCAGAAGTAATATAACTCAAAGAATACATAAATATATTAATGAAATAGTTAATAATAATCCACAATCGATTAACTGCAAATCATATATTGACCCAGAGTTAATTAACAATCAATCAGAAGTTAATCAAAAGTTAATTAACAATCAATTAACAGTTAATCAAATTGTTAATGAAGTATTAAATCAATTACAACCTATAATTTTCGAACTTGTTAATCAAATTGTTAATCAAAAGTTAATTAACAATCAATTAACAGTTAATCAAAATAAAGAAAATGTTAATCAGAAAAAAACATTATTAGAAAAGGAAAATATAAAAAGTGTTAATCAACCTGTTAATCAACCTGTTAACCAAAAAAAAGATGATGCTTATATATATAATATATATAATAATATAAATAATAATAAAGAAGATAAAGAAAATAATAAAGATAAAGAAAATAATAAAAAAGAAGAGAAAAAAGAAACTATAATAACTGGTAATGATAAAATAGAAATTACAATTCCAAAAAAAGTTAAAGAACCTAAACCTGCTATACAATTCATTTTTGATTTTGCGTATCTTATTGAAGTTAATCCTGATAGAGGATTTATAGAGAGAAATGTAAGGGATGCTTATTTAATCTTAAAACAATATAATCCTAATGATATTTTAGGACTTATTAATTGGAGAATGTCAACTTCAGAATATTGGAAGTCAAAAATTACAAATTTAAGCGTTGTCTATAAAAACATTTCAATTTGGATAAAAGAATTTAAAGAATTTAAAGAAAATAAAAAAATTATAACAATTCAGCAATGGTTAAATAAGC
>JAKPCM010000060.1 GCA_029553255.1 Caldisericota bacterium
CTTTCGCCAATATTTAATCCAGTTTGAAGAATTACTCCATCTGAAAAATAGGTTCCAATTTTTCTATCAACTGCCCCATCTATTAAAATTAAATCAATATCATAATTTTTTGCCTCATCTAAAATTGTTTTTAAATCATTAAGTATAATTGGACCAGAAACCTCAACATAACCATCTTCAACCAATTCAATTAGATAGAGTTCGCCAAGAGGTGTAAAAATATCAAATTTTTTTATTGTTTCGTATCTAATATCAATTTTATCTAAAGAGCTCCTTGATGTGACTATCAGATTTCCTTTGTATCCTTTTATCAATGGCTTCTCAAAATAATAAAGGGAATCAAATTTTTCTCCATCAAGACCAATTGAAGTGATTAAAATTTTAAGTTTTCTTTCCCTTGCTTCTTCAATTAATTTTATTAAGGTTGTTGTTTTTCCACAATTTTTACTTAAGCCAAAAATTGAAAGAATTTTTATTTTATTGTTTATGATGTTTGGTAGTATGTCCATTTCTTCTTTTAATTCTTTGAGATTCTATTGGCTCTATTAATAATCTCTTTCCTGAAATCATAGAAGCTGGACCATCTTTACTTTCAAGATGGGGTTCTTTAATACATAAATCACAATTTTCTGGACAATACGAGATTTTATCAATTGGTTCAGTATATGAAAAAATGCCACCTTCATAATTTCTTAAAATAACTTTTCTATCTGACATTGATATCAAATAGTCTGGAAAAACAGGGATTTTTCCTCCTCCAAGAGTATCAACTATATATGTTGGGATTTTAAAACCTGATACATGCCCTCTTAAATTTTCAATTATTTCGATTCCCTTTCCAATTGAAGTTCTGAAATGGGAAATACCCTGGGATAAATCACATTGATATAAATAATATGGTCTTACCCTTATTTTTACAAGTTCATTTACAAGTTTTTTCTGAATAATAGGACAATCATTAATTCCTTTTAATAAAACAGATTGATTTCCAACAGGAATACCAGCATCGACAAGTTTTAAAATAGCTTTCTTGCTTTCGTCAGTTATCTCTTTATAATGATTAAATTGAGTGTTTAACCAAATTGGATGATATTTTTTTAACATCTCAACAAGTTCATCTGTTATTCTCATTGGTAAAGTACAGGGTGCTCTTGTTCCAATTCTTATAACATCAACATGAGGTATTTTTCTCAGTTCTTTTATTATCAATTCAAGTATATTATCGCTAACTAAAAGAGCATCACCACCTGAAAGTAAAACATCATTTATCTCAGGATGTTCTTTTATATACTCTATTCCTGCCATTAACTCTTCTTTTGTTCTTAGTTTGTCTTTTTCTCCAGCAAATCTTCTTCTTGTACAATGTCTACAATACATGCCACATTGATCGGTTATTAAAAAAAGAACTCTGTCTGGATATCTATGTGTCAAACCTTTTACGGGTGAATCAACTTCTTCAAGTAAAGGATCGAATATATCTTCTTCTTTTATTTCAAGCTCTTTAATAGTTGGTATTGCCTGTTTTCTTATTGGATCATCTGGATTGTCTTTATCAATTAGTGTTATCCAATATGGTGTTATAGCCATTCTCAATTTTCTTAAAGAACTTTTTACCCCCTCCTCTTCAAAAGGTGTAAGATTAACAACTTTTTTGAGAGTATCAAGGTCCATTACTCTGTTTCTTAATTGCCATCTCCAATCATTCCACTCCTCTTCTTCTACATTTTTCCAAAGCTCTATCTCTCTATAATCTCTCATCTCTCACCTCCGTAATATTCTTCAAAAATTTCTCTTAATTTATTTGATTCTCTTAATAAATTTAAGGCATACTCTGCATGGTTTTTTGCATAACCATTTCCAATTATCATATCAATATCCTTGCCAACCCCCTCTGCACCAAGTGCAGCTTTTGTAAATGATGTAGCCATGCTAAAAAAATATACAACACCTCTATCTTTACATGTTAAAATAGAGGCAATTTCTGTGTCAGAAACATTCACACAGTTAATAACAACATCCATTAATTTTCCATCTGTTAATCTTTCAACTTCTTTCAAAACAAATATAGGATCTTGTGCATTTCCTATAAAAAGATGATCATAAAATCCAAGCTTTTTAACTCTTTCATAGGATTTCTCAGAATGTGCCATTGCTATAACTTTACCCTTTGGCCCTACCTTTTTTTTACTTTCATAACAACATAAAAGGCCTGATTTACCACCAGCTCCAATAATAAAAACATAATCGTTTGGTTTAACAATTCGTGCAACCTGAATTGGTGCACCTGCTACATCAAGAATCGATAATGAGGTCCTTAGATTTATATCATCAGGTAATTTAACAAAAACACCACTTTCAAAAAGAACTGCTTTTCCATCTATCTCAACCTGATCTCTGTCTAAATATATCTCTTTTATTTTATTTATTTTTAAAGGCGTTAAGGAGAGTGAAACAAGAGAGGCAATTATATCTCCTTCTTTGATTTCTACTTTTTCTTTCAAATCATCACCAATTTTTTCTACGACACCAACAAGCATCCCGCCTGAACCTGTTACAGGATTTTGCATTTTCCCTCTATCATCAACAATTTTTAAAATTATCTCTTCTATCTTTTTTTTATCTTTATTCGCTTCGTTTTCAATTTGAGTAAATGATGAAGAATCAATATTTAAAAACATAACATCAATTAGTATTTCATTAGAATATAGTTTTGAAAAATCATTATCGAGTTTTATAGCTGGCTGTGGTAAATATCCTTTTGGTTCAATCACCCTATGAGTGCCATATTTATCACCCTTCATTTTCTAACTCTCCTTTCTTCTATTCCATATTTTTTTATTTTATATTGAAGTGTTTGTCTCGGGATTTTTAATATTTTTCCCGCTTTTGATATGTTAAAATTAGTAAGATATAAAGTTTCTTTTATCATCTTTTTTTCAAATTCAGATGTTTCTTTAGAAAGATCAAATTCTTTAAAATGTATTGAATTTGGAAGATCATCAATTGTTATTTTTGAATTTTTACTATTTAGATATGAGTATTCAATAATATAAAATAACTCTCTTACATTTCCAGGAAAAGTATAAGATAGAAGAAATTCCTTAAAACTATCATCGTAACTTTTATTTAAATTATATTTTTTTTCAAGTTCTTCAAAGTAATAATTCAATAGAAGAATAATATCTTCTTTTCTCTCTCTCAATGGACTTATCATAACTTCAATTTTTGAAATCAAAAAAAATAACTCTTTTTTTAAATTCCCACTGTTTATTTCAAATATTGGCAAATTTTCAATCGATGTTATTAATCTAAAATTAAATTCGTTTGATTCAAGAAAATAGGTCAATTTATTTTGCAATCTTAAAGGCATTTTATCAATATTTGCAATGTAAAAAGTAGAACCTTCTGAAATTTTAATTAAACTAAAAATCGATTCTTCAAGAATTGATTCTTCAACATTATCACAATCTTGATACAAAAATTCTTTATCCTTTCTATTTGAAGTGAAATGTATAATTTCAGCTAACAACCTTTTTCCAACTCCACTTTCACCAATTATTAAAATAGGAGTGTTGAAATTTTTAAAATCATTTATCTCTTTTAATTTTTTTATCAAATTTTTATCATTAGTTTTGAAATCATCCCAACCTCTTTTTAATATTTTGTTCTCTTTTGGTTTTAAATTTTTACTTTTTAATTCTACTATTTTCTCTGATAATTTCTTTACTTCTGTAATATCTCTTGATAATTCAACAGCACCAATAAGTTCACCTCTATAAAAAAGAGGAAAGGTATAATTTAAAGTTGTCACTTCTTTCCCTTTATATGTTAAAAAAACTTGGAGTTTATTCAATATTGGCTCTTTTGTTTTTAATACTTTAAGTAAACTTGAGGTTTCATATGTAAGAGACGGAAATATTTCAAGAATATTTTTCCCAATAACTTCATCTTCATTTAAACCTTCAAGTTTTGAATTTGCTTTGTTATAGAAAAGAGTTACACCATTTTTATCAACTATGTGGATACCAGTATCAACATAATTTAATAAAATATCAATTAATGTTTCCCACGGAAAATATTTTATCTTTTCCATAGACAAAATTATAACATAATTTTAAATTTATAAAACTGCTTAATAATTAGCAAATTTCAAAAAAAATTAAATCTCTACGCTTCTTGAAACTTCATCAATTGATTCATCAAGAATTTCAACTATCTTTTCTATATCTTCGTCTTCAATTACAAGAGGAGGAGCAATATATGTTTTATCAACAGATGCTCTACAAAGATATAAACCTCTTTTAAAAGCTGCTTCTTCTACTTTCATTGCAAATTTAATATTTGATGGTATTCTTTCTTTTGTTTCTTTATCTTTTACATACTCAATAGCCCAGTGAAAACCTATACCCCTTACATCACCAACTCTTTTATGTTTAGTCAACTCTTTTAATAATTTTCCTAATTTTTCTCCTTTTTCTTTTGCTCTTAAATATAATTTTTCACTTTCAATTAATTCAATGTTTTTTAAAGCAGCTGTTGTTGATAAACAATGTCCTCCAAATGTATGTCCATGAACAAACATAACATCGGTAAAAGCTTCAAAAAGATCCTCTTTTACTATCATTGCTCCAAGAGGTGCATACCCTGAGGTAATACCTTTTCCAAAAACCATAATATCAGGATCAAGACCGAAAATTGTTGAGGCAAATAAATCTCCACATCTTCCCCAGGCATTTATAACCTCATCAGCAATTATTATAATTTTATTTTCTCTTGCAATCTCTTGAACAGTTTCAAAATATTTTTTAGGTGGAACAAGAGCACCTGCTGCACTCATTACTGGTTCCATAATTATTGCCGCAATTGTTTTTGCACCTTCATAAAAGATTAAATCTTTTATCTGTTTTGCACATTCTACATTACATGTCTCTTTTGTTTTATTGAAATCACATCTATAACAATATGGAGGAGAAACATGAAGAAAAAATGGTAGAAGTGGTTCAAATGGTTGTCTATAGGTCCTTAATCCTGTTGCAGATAGAGCTCCATATGTTACTCCATGATATGATTCTCTTCTTGAAATTATTTTCTTTTTTTCAGGAAAACCTTTAATAGCCCAGTATTGTCTTACAAATTTTATTGCTGATTCAACGGCTTCAGACCCACCTGATATAAAGAAAGAGGTTTTGAGATTTGAAGGCGTTATTTTTGCAAGTTTATCAGCAAGTTTAATAGCAGGCTCATTAAAATAACCGCCAAACAAACTTGCGTAATTAATTTTTTCAAGCTGCTCTTTTAATGCGTCAATTATATCTTGTCTACCATGACCAATATTTACTGTCCAGAGAATTGATAGGCCATCAATATATTCTTTATCATCAATATCATATATTTTTGCCCCTTTCCCCTTAACAATAATTTTTGGCTCTTTTTCTCTTATTTCACTAACAATGGCATAATGTGGAAGCACATTACTTTCTGCAATTTTAATTAACTCATCTCTATCCATAATTACCTCCTAAATTTTTTTATATATAAAAGGATTTTTGTTTATCTCAAGAGAACTTATGGCGTCTATTTCAAAAATGTTTGATTCATAACCTCTTTTTAAATATTCTTCACCAACAAGAGCAATCATTCCACCATTATCTGTTGAAAAGCTAAAAGAAGGAAAATAGAATTCAAAATTTTTTTCTTCTAAAAAAATCTTTCTTAAAAATTTGCTTGCAGAAACACCGCCAACAACTGATACTTTATTAATTCCTGTATTATTATAAACTTTTCTTATATTGTTCATCAATGATTCATATATAGCATAAAATAGTGATGATATTAAATTTTCGAGATTAAAATTCCCTTTTTTGATTATATTTAAAACCTCTGTTTTAATTCCTGAAAAAGAAAAATTATATTCTTTATCTTTTTCTTTAAATCTTGGTGTTGAGAATTTGTAATATAAAGGATCCCCTTTCAAAGCAAGTTTATCAAGTTCCTCTCCTGCTGGATATTGAAAACCTAATCTTCTACCAATTTTATCTATTATCTCTCCACAAGCA
Source organism: Caldisericota bacterium (assembly GCA_029553255.1). Classification (GTDB taxonomy): domain Bacteria; phylum Caldisericota; class Caldisericia; order B22-G15; family B22-G15; genus JAAYUH01. The sequence goes on from JAKPCM010000060.1 coordinate 6,057, forward strand.
TCATCAACAGTTTCACCTAAAATTTTATACTTAAGATGGTCTTCAAAAATAAGTAAAATTGTATGACCTCCAGAAATAATGAGAGTTTGAAAAGGGAATTCAATCTTGTTATCAAAAAAAATTGAATATATATGACCTTCAAGATGGTTTATTCCTATTAATGGTTTTTTTAAAGAATATGCCAATGTTCTTGAAACTTCTACACCAACAAGAAGTGACCCGACAAGACCTGGTCCTATAGTAACTGAAAAACCATCTAAACTCTCTAAATTAATATTGAGCTTATTAATAAGGTCATCTAAAACATAGGGAAAAACTTCAAGTTGCTTTCTTGCTGCTATTTCTGGAACAATACCCCCATACTTTTTATGAAAATCTTCTGAAGTAGCTCTTGTCATAGAAAGACATTTATCATTTTCCACAATACCCATTGAAGTATCATCACAAGAAGTTTCAATTCCTAAAATTTTCATTCCAAAATAAATTTTACCACATATTCGCATAATAAGATGGTTGAGTTTACCTTCTATAACTTTTTCAGCAATTCTTTAATACTTTCTTAGATATTTTAAAATTTTCCTCCTTTTTCTCTTTTCATTTATAATTTTAACAACATTTATTACTGATCAAGTTTTCAAAGATAGCGTCTATATTTGAAACCTCTATTCTTTTAGGATTAATATCTGAAAATGAGATCTTATCAATTTCTTATGAATTATATGGAATATATAAATTATCTGAAGAAAAAAATTGAAGATTTAAAACAATTAAAATGAAACTAAAATCTGTAATAAATATTTAACTAATTATTTTTTAAATACTTTCCTTAATAACAAAATTCCATATATACCTAATAAAATATTTATAAAAATAAATAGAAAGGTACAGATAATTAAAAAAATAAACCAGAAAGCAGTTGGTTCAGTTTCACCAGATGCTAATCCAGTAAGATTTGCTATTAATCCTATGGAAAAAAATATGATAATTAAAATAACAAAGTTTATTATTATAGGCTTTTTATATGATTTACTTATAAAAGTAGCTATTATTAATAATATTCCACCAATAATTGTCAGGAAAAAAAGTTCCATTGGCATTAGAAAATCAAACTTGAAAATGCCTTCTTTTATTAATAGTAAAATAGTAAAAATAATAGGTGCTAAAATTGGAATCCATACAAGTATAGTACCTATAATTATTAAAATTCTAACTAATTTAATAGTTTTCATTTAATAAAACCTCCTTTAAAATTCTAAAAAAATTTTATAAAAATCAAATTAATTTAATTTTTAATTTTAATTATACTAACTAAAATAACTTTGAATTAATGAATTTATTGAGTTATAATTTTTTAAGTTATGTATCCTAAATTATTTGTTAATTTGAAAGCAATTGGTGAAAATTATTTAAAAATAAAGAAAGAGTGTGAAACAAGTAGAATTGAATTGATACCTGTTGTTAAAGTTGTAAAGGGTGATGAAAATATAGTAAGAACTTTATTTTCTTTGGGTACAAATGTTATTGCTGATTCAAGAATAAAAAATATCTTCAATTATAAAGATATAAATGTAAAAAAATTTCTTTTGAGGTCTCCTTCTTTTTCAGAAATCGATAGTGCCGTTGAATTAACTGATTATTCTTTAGAAACCGAAATGGTTACAATAGAGAAAATTGCTTCATCCTGTAGAAAAACTGGTAAAAAACATGGAGTTATAGTAATGGTTGAAGTTGGAGAGTTAAGGGAAGGATTGATGCCTGAAGATGTTGTTCCTTTTGTAAGAAAAATAACCTCTTTTTCAAATATTGAATTTCTTGGTTTAGGAACAAACACAACCTGTTTTTCAGGAATTATTCCAGATTATAAAAATCTTAAAGTTTTATATGACTTGAAACTTAAAATTGAAGAAGAGGGTATAAAAGTGAAAACATTATCAGGTGGTGGTACAAATTTACTAAGAATGATTTGGGATAAAAAAATACCAGATTTTATAAATCAAATAAGAGTCGGAGAGGGAATTTTTCTTGGAGTTGATGCAATAAAAAGGGAGCCCCTACCTGGTTTGAGACAGGATACATTTAGACTTGATGCAGAACTTATAGAAGTGAAGAAAAAACCTTCTTTACCTTGGGGAGAGAAAACAAAAGATGCTTTCGAAGAAGAGGTCGAATTTAAAGATGAAGGAATGATGATAAGAGGAATTGCATCAATTGGAAGGCAAGATATTATTCTATCAGGTATAAAAGGAAACGAAAATATAAAAATAATTGGGGCATCGAGTGATCATATGGTTTTGAATTTAAATAAATTACCTTCATTAAAAGTCGGTGATATTATATCATTTAGATTGAATTATGCTGGAGTTTTATCTTCATTCACATCCCCTTATGTTGAAAAAATATATATAGAAGAATGAACAAATATAAACTATTTTTTACTTTCCTAAAGATAAGTGCTTTAACACTTGGGGGTGGTTATGCAATGGTTCCAATAATTGAAAGAGAAATTATTAAAAAAAATATAATTGAAAAAGATAATTTTGATATACTTTTTTCTAAAGCTCAAAGCGCACCCGGTCCAATTGCTATAAATACAGCATTTATGGTTGGAATGAAACTTTCTGGAGCTTTTTTAGGACTATTTTATGTTTTAGCTGTTTTTATTCCTCCATTTCTTACAATTTCTCTTATTGCATCACTTATAAAAAGATATGCTGATTTAAGTTATGTTCAATATTTTTTAGAGGGAATAAGAGTTGGAATTTCAGTTATTCTTATAAATTTTTTATTTGGTTTGATAAAAAAATATAGATATCTTGAATTTTTATTTCTTTTATTAGGTTTTTTACTGATACATCTTGTTAAAATTACCTCTATTTATACATTACTCATGATAACTTTTTTATATTTTATTTTTACATTAAAAAGAAAAAATGATAGTTAAACTTTTTCTTATTTTTGTAAAAATTGGCTTTTTTTCTTACGGAGGTGGATGGAGTTCTCTTTCTATAATAAAAGATGAACTTGTAAATGTTTACAAATTAGTAAGTTTAAAAGAGTTTCTTGATATGGTATCCATTGCCGAGATAACTCCCGGTCCAATAGCGGTAAATTTGGCTACATACACTGGCATCAAATATGCTTCATTTATAGGTGGTTTTTTTGCAACACTTGGCTTAATTTTACCAGGGATAATAATTTTGATACTTCTTGAAACCATATTATCCTTTTTAAGCAAGAAATATAATTTAGCAAAATTTTATAAAAGTTTAAAAGTTGGAGTTTCTGTTTTAGTTCTCTATGCAACATATTTAATGCTTACATCAGCAATTATTGATATAAAATCAGCAATAATTTTTATTATTCTTTTATTGTTAATATTTGTTAAAAAAGAAATTCACCCATTGATAATTGTTTTTTCTGGTGGTTTAGGGTTATTATTAATTAAAATGATATAATTTCATTTATGAAAAGGAGGTTAAGATGGAAATTAAAGAGTTTTTAGATAAAACAAATAAAGAATTAAAGGAATTGCTTAAAGATGCTTCTTTAAATTACTGGCACCTTGCAACAACAGGAAAAAAGGAGTGGGAAGAAAAATATAAGGAAAGTGATTTAAAAATAAGGAAATATCTCTCAGATAAAGATAGATTCAAGATGGTTGAAAAATTTCTTAAAGAACCATCTCTTTCAAAGATTGAACATAGACAATTGATTTTATTAAGAAATGATATGATACCAAATCAGATAGATGAAGAAAAATTAAAAGAATTATCGACAAGAGAAATTGAAATAGAATCAACTTTTATAAATTTTAGGGGAAAAATTGATGGTAAAGAAGTTAGCGATAATGAAATTGAAGAAATTTTAAGAAAAGAAAAGGATTCAAATTTAAGGAAAAAAGCATGGGAAGCAAGTAAAGATATAGGAGAAATTACTGGCCCAAAAATTTATGAACTTATTAAATTAAGAAATAAAATTGCAAAAGGATTTGGTTATTCTAACTATTATGAGATGATGTTTGATTTACAGGAACTGAATGTAAATGAAGTTCATAGAAATTTTAAAGAGTTTAAATCAAAAACAGATGCTCTATTTATGACAATTAAAGATGAAATTGATGAAAAAATTGCAGATAAATTGGGAGTTCAGAAAGAAGCTTTAATGCCATGGCATTATAGTGATAGATTCTTCCAAGAAGCCCCTCAAATTTATGAAATTCCCTTTGAAGAAATTTTTAAAGATAAGAATGTTGAGGATTTAGTTAAAAAAACTTACTCAGAGATAGGAATGGAAATAGAAGACATATTAAAAAGAAGTGATCTTTATGAAAGAAAAGGCAAAAATCAACATGCATTTTGTATATCTATAGATAGAGAAGAAGATGTTAGAATTCTTGCTAATTTAAGACCAAATGAAAGATGGACTGGGACACTCCTCCATGAAATGGGACACGCAGTTTATGATAAATATATTGATAAATCTCTACCTATTATATTAAGAACTCCTTCACATATTTTTACAACTGAAGCTGTGGCGATGTTTTTCGAAAGATTAGTTAGAAAACCATTGTGGTATCAAAAAATTTTAAAAAGTGATTCAAAATTTATTGATAGATATGGAGACGAATTGAACAAATCGTTAAGAGATCAATTAATAATCAGTGCAAGATGGATGATAACTTTTGTCTTTTTTGAAAAAATGCTTTATGAATCAGAAGAAAATATCAATAATTTATGGTATGACTTTGTATCTGATAATCAACTGTTAAATATTCCAGAAGAAAGAAGAGATAAATATGATTGGGCCGCAAAGATTCATTTTGGAACTAACCCTGTCTATTATCAAAATTATCTTCTTGGTGAAATGATGGCTTCTCAGTTAAATTTTTATATAAAAGATAACATTTCAGATGATCTATTTAATAAAAAAATTGGAGCATTTTTTATAAATAAAATATTTAGACCAGGTGCAAGTCTTAGATGGGATGAGCTACTTATTACTTCAACTGGTGAAACATTGAATCCAGAATATATTATAAAAGATATATCATTTATACAATGAGGAGGGTTTAATGAGTTTAAAAGGAAGAGATCTCTTATCGCTTTATGATTTTACAAAAGAAGAGATTGAAGAATTTTTAAAATCTGGTGAAACATTGAAAATTAAATCTAAGATTGGAGAAAATTCTCCAGTACTTGCAGGAAAAAAATTAGGGCTTATATTTGAAAAACCTTCAACAAGGACGAGAGTATCATTTGAAGTTGCAATGTATGAACTTGGAGGTCATGCTATATATCTTTCCTCAAATGAATTACAATTAAGAAGAGGGGAAACAATAGCTGATACTGCAAGAGTTCTGTCAAGATATCTTGATGGCATTATGGCAAGAGTTTTTTTTCATAAAGATATTGTTGAACTTGCAAAGTTTGCAGATGTCCCTGTAATAAATGGATTATCAGATATGTTTCATCCTTGTCAAGTTCTTGGAGATTTTTTGACAATCAAAGAAAAAAGGGGAAGACTTGAAGGTATAAAATTGACATATTTAGGAGACGGAAACAATGTTTGTCACTCTTTGATGCTTGGAGGAGTAAAAATGGGAATGCAAATTGTTGTTTCAACACCAAAAGAATATATGCCAGACAAAGAAGTTATCAACTGGGTAAAAGAGGATGAAAAAAAATATAAAGGAGAGGTTTTGTTCATAGAAGATCCATATGAGGCAATAAAAGGAAGTGATGTTGTTTATACAGATGTCTGGGTATCAATGGGTCAAGAAGACAGTGAAACAAAAAAGAAAATTCTTTCACCATATCAGGTAAATGAAAAAATTGTTAAAAATGCAAAGAAAGATTTTATTTTTATGCATTGTCTACCTGCTCATAGAGGAGAAGAGGTTGTTGATGAAGTAATAGATGGCGAGAATTCAGTTGTATTTGATCAAGCTGAAAATAGGTTGCATATTCAAAAAGGAATTTTATCACTTTTATTATAAATTAGAGGGGGAAATATGGTTTTAGAAAAAAGGGAGTGGGTTATTATTTCTATAATTACCTTTATTTTTGGAATAATTATTGGTAATTATGCTTTCAAAAGTAGTAATAATAATTTGATAAATATTGAAGATCAAGAACCTAAAATATATGTAGATATTGCTGGTGAAGTAAAATTTCCTGGTGTATATGAAATGGAAAACGGAGATAGGGTTTTTCATCTAATTGAAAAAGCAGGAGGAGCAACAGAAAATGCTGACATATCTTCTATTAATCTTTCTAAGAAACTAACTGATGGAGAAAAAATCATAATATTTGCTAAAAGGAATTTAGTTGATTCTGAAACAACTTCATCTTCTACAACTCAATCTAATACATCATCATCTGTCAACAGTCCAACAAAAAAATCGAATCTTATTAATATAAATACTGCATCTCAAAAAGAACTTGAAGAACTTTCTGGCATTGGTCCAGTTCTTGCTCAAAGAATAATTGACTATAGAGAAAAAAATGGATATTTTTCAACAATTGAAGATATAAAAAAAGTATCAGGTATAGGAGATAAAAGATTTGAAGCAATTAAGGACTCAATAACAGTTGGTCCTTGAGAAAATTATTTAGATTAATCTTTATATTTTTTCTTCTATCTCTTTTTTGTTTTAGATATCCTATTTTATTCATATTTTTACCTTTACCTCTTATTTTTATAAAAAGAAAAGATTTTCTAAGTTATTATCTGATTTTTATAATTTCTGGATTGATTAGAGTCTATTTTTATAAACCACCAATTTATGAAAATTTAAATGAAAATAGCTTAGTAGGTTCTGTCTGCTCCTTTGAAAATAGTGATTCATTTGTCCTAAAAAATAGTGACGGGAAATTTTTAATTTATAAAAATGAAAACTTAAATTTAAATCCTTATGATAAAGTAAAAGTTGAAGGTTATTTTTTTAATGATAAAAGTGGAAATCCAGGAGAAGATAGTTTTTATTTATATAGACAAAGTGAAAGAATATCTGGAACATTTTTTGGTAAAAATATTGAAATAGTTCAAAAAGATAATTCAATATTATCAAAAATAAGAGGTAAATTTTATTCAAACATTAAAAATTTAGGTATCAGTGGTGAAATTATAGAGGGATTAATTCTTGGGGGAAGAGGAGTAGAAAGTAATATAAAAGAAGAATTTAAGTATAGTGGTGTTTTACATCTTTTTGCTGTATCTGGTCTTCATATATCAATTATTGCTTCATTTCTTTCTCTTTTTTTGCATCCATTTCTTGTGATTTTTTTACTTTTTATCTATTTAATGATAATACTTTTTCCTGTATCAGCAATTCGGTCATTTACAATGTTTTCTTTTTATTTATTGGGAAAAAGATTTTATAGGGAGGCTGATTCATTAAATCTACTTTTATTTTCTGCTATTATTTTACTCTTAATTAATCCTATAAATATTATTTCTCCTTCTTTTCTATTAACATTTTCCTCTACTCTTTCAATAATCACAATTATTGAAAAATTCAAAAATAATTTTTATAAATTCTTTCTTTTTCCTCTTTTCATAAATTTAGGGAATTTTCCTATCCTTATCTATTTTTTCCCTTTTTTCTCATTCACATCATTTATTTCCAATTTAATAATAATTCCTATTATATCTTTAATTCTTCCACTTCTATTTTTCTTTGTTATATTATCAATTTTGATAAATAATATTTTAACTATTTTGCAACCAATCTTTATAATTTTCTATAAAATTATTCT
>JAKPCM010000066.1 GCA_029553255.1 Caldisericota bacterium
AAATGGGTGAAAAAATTTAAAATTGATACGGTAGAAGTGTCAGATGGTAGTATACAGCTAGATCATGAAAAAAAATGTGAATATATTAATATTTTAGCTAAAGATTATTTAGTACTTTCTGAAGTAGGCAGCAAAGATGAAACTATACTTGTAAGGCCAAACCTTTGGGTAAAAGATATGAAAGAGGAATTAGAAGCAGGCTCATCATATGTAATCGGTGAAGCACGTGAAGCTGGTAATGTCGGCATTTACACCAAATCAGGAAATGCTCGTGTTTCATTAATTGAAAAAATAAAAAAGGAATTATCCCCTGATAAAATTATTTTCGAAGCACCACAAAAAAATCAACAAATATTTTTTATCAAAGAATTCGGCTCTAATGTCAATTTAGGTAATGTTTCTTACCAAGATGTGATAGCTCTTGAAACTCTTCGTTTAGGCTTACGTGGAGATACTTTTTTTAATTTCTTTCCTGAAGAATTCGAAGAATATAAACCGAAATGATTTTTAATAGACTAATTTAGCTAATAAATTTTTTGAATTAACTTTCTAATAAATGTAATGAAAATCCAAAAAAATGTTTCTCTAAAAGATAAACATACCTTTCATTGTGAATGCTATGCAGATACTTTCATTGAAATAGATGAAGAAGATGATTTGATTCAGCTAGATTGTAATTTTTCAGAAATTTACAAGAAAGCATTTTTTATTGGTGAAGGTAGCGATATTTTAATCACAAAAAGTTCTTTACAACTTGTAATTCATTGTAACATTAATTTTATTGAAATAGTAGAAGATGATTCAGATAATGTAATTGTGAGTGCAGGTGGCGGCACTAAATGGGATGACTTAGTTGATTATTGCGTTAAAAACAATTTGTGGGGAGTCGAGAATTTATCAGGCATCCCATCCAGTTGTGCAGTAGCTCCTATACAAAATATAGGTGCTTATGGTGCAGAATTTGCTGATGTTGCTTATAAAATTTATGGATATAACTTTATAACTCATAAATTTGAAATATTTACTCCTAATGATTTGTCTTTTAGCTATAGAAAAAGCAAATTACAACAAATGCCAGAAATATTTGTTACTAAAATTGAAATTATATTAAATAAAAATCCACAGCCAAACTTATCATATAAAGATCTAAAAAATAAGTTTCAGTATAGAAATCCTACGTTGCATGAAATTCGAAATACTGTATTGGAAATAAGAGACAATAAAATTCCTCAACCAGATAAAATAGGCAATGCAGGTTCTTTTTTTAAAAATCCCATATGTTCTATAAATGAATTAGAAATTTTAACAAAAAAATTCCCTGATATATGTTTTTTTGAATATTCGGATGATAAATTTAAAGTATCTGCTGCTTGGTTGATAGAAAAAGCTGGGTGGAAAGGATATAGAGAAGGAGATGCTGGAGTCTCTCCTAATCATTCATTGATACTTGTTAATTACGGTAATGCTACTGGCCAAGATATTTTAAATCTTGCAAATAAAATAATAGAATCTGTCAAAAATATCTTTGATATAAAATTAGAACCTGAGGTTAAGATTTTATAA
>JAKPCM010000012.1 GCA_029553255.1 Caldisericota bacterium
ACTTAAAAAATATTTAACTTTAATAGTTATTTTACTAATAAGTCTTGTTTGGGGAATATTTGAACTTTATATAATTGGATTTAATGTAATACCATTTTTTGGTGTAATACCATTTAGCAAAGATGAGATTATTTTGAATAGATTAAAAAATTTTGGAGAAATGGAACTAATTGGTTCATACTATAGCTATATATTATAGTGTACAAGGTGCCTGACCCCTTGTACACTACTCTCTAAATTTGATATATATTGAACCTTTAAATAATTTAAATTTATTACTGATGAAAAACTGGATTCCCGTTTACACGGGAATGACAAAATGGAGGGGCTCCCAGTGATTGACAAAATGGAAGAACTGGATTCCCGTTTACACGGGAATGACAAAAAGAGAAGTTACCAGTGATTAACAAAATAGAAATGCTGAATTCCCGTTTTCACGGGAATGACAAAATAGAGTGACTCCCTGGGAATGACAAAAAGAGAAGTTACCAGTGATTGACAAAATAGAGGTTTTTTCAGAAACCTTATTACTATGATTTGACAGAAAGTATGAATAAAGTAAAATTTATTATATAAAGGCTAAGTAGCAGATATATAAAGCCAAAGTGGCAGATATAGAGGCTAAGTAGCAGATATATAAAGCCGAAGTGGCGGAACAGGAAGACGCGGTAGACTCAAAATCTACTGGGGGTAAGCCCCATGAGGGTTCGACTCCCTCCTTCGGCACCAGGTTTAGATTAATTATTTTTTAAATTATGAAAAAAGGATGGAGATAAAAAAGTTGATAAAAAGGAGGATATTGAGATAAATAAATTCATCGAAAGATATGTGTGTTTGACAGAAAATGGAAAGTTTTTTAATAATTTTTTAGATTTTTTTATTAAAATTATGGAAAAAAGAATGGAATTAAAAGAGTTAATAAAAAAAGAGAATAGTAAAATTAATAAACTAATTGAAAATTGTTTGAGGACAATAATTACTTATAATTATATTAAAAACATTAAATTTCCATTGCTAATAACAGATATTATTTATAAACATCATAAAATTGAAAATGGATCAGGAATAGAAATATTACTTGATTATATTCAAAAAGAGAGTGTTGAACTTTTTAATGGAAAGTTTTTTAAAGAAGGTTTAAGTTTTGAATAGAATGTCAATTGAGATTCTTGACGGGAAAAATTGTATAGGTGGAAGCAAAATATTGATTACAGAAAAAGACCACTCATTTTTTCTTGATTTTGGTAAAAATTTTAAAACTTGGGGTAACTATTTCGAAGAGTATCTTCAACCAAGAGCTTCAGTCGGCCTTTATGATTTATGGAAATTGAATCTCATTCCAAAAATTTCAAACATATATAGAGATGACTTGATAGTTTCTGATTTTAAAGAATTTGTTGAGAAAGAAAGAAAATTAAATTTGGAAACTGTTTTTTTATCGCATGCTCATCTTGATCATGCAGGATTTATCTCAATTTTAAAAGATGATATAGAAATAGTAGCATCAAGCATAACAAAAAAAATTTTAAAGGCTCTTCAAGATACGGGCGATGGAAGAGCTTTCAATCAATTTACTGATTTGAAAATAAGAGAAGAAGAGATTGATGAAAGGGGTCAAAAAAAATTAAAACAAAAAAAGGACAAAGAATCAATAAAAAGAAATTTTTTTGAAATAAATAGAAATGAATTTGAAGGGGAAATCGATGGATTGAAATTTAAAACATTTTATGTTGATCACTCAATACCAGGTGCTTTAGCTTTTTATTTTGAATTTGAAAATATATCAATAGCATATACTGGAGATATAAGATTTCATGGAAAAAATAGTGAAGGTTCCTATAATTTTTTAGAAAAAATAAAAAAATTAAAACCAAATATCCTAATAACAGAGGGAACAAGAATGACTTATGAAAGTGAAAGTAAAAAGGAATCTGATGTATATAAATCTTCTTTTGAAGTTATCAATAGTAACAAAGATAAACTTGTAATAGCAGATTTTGGACCAAGAAACATAGAAAGACTTGAAACTTTTTTAAAAATTGCAAAAGAAACTGATAGAAAAATAGTTATAAATATAAAGGATGCTTATCTACTCGACCTTTTAAAAGAAGATGGATTTAATATAATTGATGATGATAATCTATTTATAATTTGTGAAAAAAAATCAAAAGAAAAAAAATGTCTAAATGAAGTTAAAAATAGATATGATGAAAAAGTAATTACTATTGAAGATATAAATAAAAATCTTGGTGAATTTATACTCTGCTATAGTTTTTGGGATCTAACCAACCTACTTGATATTGATTTAAAAGACGGAATTTATATATACTCTTCAAGTGAAGCATATTCAGAGGAGCAGGAGTTTGATATTAAAAGATTGTTCAACTGGCTTCACTATTTTAATCTTGAGCCATTTGGGATTGAATTAACAAACGATAAACCTAAGTTCAGTGGAGATTTTCACTCATCAGGTCATGCTTCTTATAAAGATATAAAATTTATGATAGATGAGATAAATCCTGAATTCATAATTCCTGTTCATACTGAAAAATTAGATATATTTAAAAATTTATATGGAAACAAGGTTGTTGAAAAAGAGTATTTTGAACTATAATTTAATCTATGCGGAAGTGGCGGAATGGAATACGCGCTGGATTCAGGTTCCAGTGGGGAAACCCATGAGGGTTCAAATCCCTCCTTCCGCACCATAAAAAATGGAAGACACCATAAAAATGGAAGATATTATATTTTATTGTAAGATTATTGAAAAGGGAACAAAGGATAACAAAAAGTTTGTTATCTTAGATAATACACTATTTTATCCAGATGGTAAGGGTGGACAAATTGGTGATAGAGGTGAAATAGGAGGAAAAAAGGTAAATTTTGTTTATGAAGAGAATGGTAAAATATTTCACTTTGTTGAAGATTTTCCTCAAGATATAGAAGTAAAAGCAAGAATAGATGGAAAAAGAAGGCTTGATATATCAATACAGCACACTTCTCAGCATATTCTCTCAAGAGTTATTTTAAATTTATACAAAAAAGAGACAGTTAGTTTTCATATGGGAGAAGAGATATCAACATTTGATATTGAATATTTTGATATAAAAAAAGAGGATATAAAAAGAATAGAAGAAGAGGCAAATAAAATAGTATCATCAAAAAAAGAAGTCAAAACATATTTTATTGATGAAGAAGACATAGATAAAATTCAATTAAGAAAAAATGTTGACTTGGATGGAAAAATAAGAGTTGTTGAAATAGATGATTTTGATAAAACAATGTGTGGTGGAACTCATATTAAAAATACAATTGAAATAAAATTGATAAAAATAGTTAAATTTGAAAAAATTAAGGGAAACTTGATAAGAATTTATTATCTAAGTGGAGATAGAGCTATCTTATTTTTCAATTTACTTTCAGAAATTATGGAGAATTTAAAAAATAGATACTCAGTTGGATTAAATGAAATTGAAAATTTTATAGATAATTTAATAAAAGAGAGAGACTTATCAAGAAAAAAATTAAAACTATTAAAAGATGATTTTATTGAAAAATTTATCGAAGAAAATAAGGAAGAGAAAATATTAATGACCTATTTACCATATCTTGAGAGTGAGGATTTAATTTATCTTTCTAAAAAATTGATATCTAAGGATACAAATTTTATTTTTGTCCATAATGATGAAGTTGGCATTATTAATAAAAATAAATCTTCAAATATCAATCTATTCAAAATTTTAGATAAGATAGAAGAGAAATTTAATGTAAAGGGTGGAGGAAAAGATTTTATAACTCTTAAAATTGATAAAAAGGGAAAGGAGATTGAAAAATTTTTATGGGAAAAGATAAAATTGCAATAATTTCTGATATCCATGCTAATATTGAGGCTTTAGATGAAGTTTATAAAGATATTGAAAAAGAAAAAATAGAAAAAATAATCTGTCTTGGAGATGTGGTTGGATATGGACCCAATCCAAATGAAGCAATTGATATGGTAAAAGATAGAGTTCTTTACACAATTAAAGGCAATCATGATGAAGGAATTATAAATGAAAATGTTCTTTTTGATTTTAATGAATATGGAGTAAGAGCTATCAAATGGCAAAAAAATATATTAAAAAAGGATGGATTTGATTTTTTATCAACTTTAAATTTTGATATAAAATTTGATGATTTTCAGATTGTTCATGGTGCATTATCTGACTATTTTAAATATATTCTTACAATTTCCGATGCATTAGAAGAGACAAAATATATGGAAAGAGATATCCTCTTCATAGGTCATTCTCATAGAACAGGTGTTTTTAATTTGAACGATAAAATTTATTATCCATTTAAAGAGATGGGTGAGTTTAAATTAGAAAAAGATAAAAAATATATTATAAATCCTGGTAGTGTTGGACAACCAAGAGATTATAATCCCCTTTCATCATATTTAATATTTGATGAAGAAAATTATAAACTGATTTTTAAAAGAGTCCCTTATCCATTTGATATAACTAGAGAAAAAATAATAAAAGGCGGCCTTCCAGAATTTTTAGGTGATAGATTAATTATTGGATTTTGATGATATTGACTATTTCTGAAATGTCCTTTATATCAACCCCATATTGTAATGTCTTAATACCAATTTTATTTGCAGGTAGTATATCCATTTCTAAATCATCACCAATCATTAAAACATCATCACTTTTTGCTTTTATCTTTTCGAGAATTTCAAGATAATATTCTGGATGAGGTTTAGCAAAATGCATATTTTCCATAGTGGTTATCAATTCAAAATCAATGTCATTGACATTAGCCCATCTCATTCTCTCTAAAATTGCTATTTCTGGGAAAATTGCATTTGTTGCGAGAACAACTTTATATCCTGATTCAATTAATTTTAAAACTGTTTCCCTACCATTCTTCGCGGGCTTACCAAAACTACCTAATTTAGGAAAATCATTGATATAAAATTCTAAAAAAACTTCTTTTGATTTTTCTTCATCAATTTTTGATAATTCAGTGAATTTTTTATAAAATTTTTCAATGTTTAACTCTCCATTCTTTTCATTTATCATATAATCAACAGAAACAGTTAAAATATTTAAAGGATCTTTATCGACAATTATTTTTTTAAGTTTTGGCATTAATGATCTAAAATATGCCTTAAGAAATTCATCAAAATTTATTTCTAAAAGAGTTTTATCAAGATCTATTAATAGATGTTCCATCATATTTATTATTATACCAAAAAAATATTATAAA
>JAKPCM010000084.1 GCA_029553255.1 Caldisericota bacterium
TAACTCCTCACCTCTTAACCTTAAATTTACTATATCATAATCCTTTTCTGAAATCTCTGTTGGCTCTTCAAACCAAATCAAATTAACATCTGAAATACTTTTAATCTTTTCTGGATTGTCTAAACTTTTAAATATCATACGACTTCCATTTCCTAATTTCAATATCAATTCACTTCTATTGATTTCATATTTAATCATATATTTGTTTAACAACTTTTCTATTAATTCTAAAGAAGTTAATTTCAATGCTGGATATGTTTTTCTCATTATTAATGTTTTAGATTCTGGAAATAAAAGATTGTATATTAGGACCTTTTGTGCGCTTGCATAACTTTTCCCTGCTCCTGCTCCGCCATAGATAATACATTCTCTTTTTTTACTTTTAAAAAAATTTTCAAAGTTCTCGTTTATATCTTCATTAATGTTTAATATCATTCGTCAGAAGGTAAATATTTATCTGAAATTATTAAGTTTATATTTTGAGTTAAAGGTTCGCCTAAAATATTCAAATCAAGTTTTATCAAAGTATCAATAATTTGTGAAATATCTTTAAGGTCTTTTATTGTCTCTATTTGTGCAGGTTTAATTCCCTCTTTTATTTCATTTTGATATTCTATTAAACTTCTCTTTAATTCATTTAATATTGCTTTAATTAATTTTCTATGTTCTGCTTTTTCATTAACAATATCTTGATTTATTTTCTTTTCTAAACCTTTACTAATTTCTGCATCTCTCTGTTGAATCCTCTCTTGCCAATTAAACTTTTTAGACCATCTTTTTAAAGTTGTTAAAGATGGTATCATCTTAGTAGCATTTGGTGCCGTTTTTAATTTCTCTCTCAATTTCTCAAAACTTCTCTTATCACCTAAAGAATAGTAAATATCAAATATCTCTTTTTGTCTTAAAGTCTCTTCTCTCATCTCTTAACACTTTTTAAAAATTATAATAAAATTTCATCTTTAATCTTATATTGATATATGGACATCTTTTCTTTTTCCATCTAATCTTATTCTCGCTGTTCCAAGTTTTACTGGTCTATAACCTTTAAATTGTGCATATCCTCCATAAACTTGATAACTTCCAGAGTTAACATAGTATCTTTTTTTTTCTATAACTTTATTA
>JAKPCM010000098.1 GCA_029553255.1 Caldisericota bacterium
AATTTTCAGGTATTTAAAAAATATAAAAAAAATTTTAAAGAGGAAAAGTATAAAAATGAAACTTTTTGTTCGATTTAAGTTCTAATATATAAATGAGTAATTTATAAGAATTGATAAAAAAATATGAAAAACTTTAAAGGAGGGTTAAATGAAATAAAAAATAAAAATAATAGTAAAATTTTAATAGAGGGAAAAATGGTTGAGAAAATTTTTATAATTTTAATAATTCTTATGATAATTGAAGATTATGGAATTAAGCCGATGTGAAACTACAGGTATTGTTTATTATCAAGGAACTGGCGAACATAAAAATGGTTAAAAAATATTTTATTTTTATCTTACTTTTACTATTAATTTTAAATGGTTGTGTTGAAGTAAATTTAGTTAAAGATAGGAAGCTACAAACTGAAAAAATATGGTTAGGTGATATTGGGAAAACAGGATATTATGAATTTGAACCAATTAGAACTGAACCAGAGTTAGTTTGGTATTTCAACAATCCTCCCTCTCCTTTAGGTAATAATACTATAGTATATCAACCAGTTTTTATAAACTCTCCAATATTTTATAATGATACAGTTTATTTTTCTGATAAAGATGGAGTCTTTTATGCTATTGATAGCAAAAATGGGAAGCTTAAGTGGAAAGTATCTTTTGATAAAAAGGTAGAAATTACAACGCCGACAATTTCTGATGGAGTTATATTTATTGGAGTTGGAGGCGAAGGAATATTTGGCTTAAATTCAGAGAATGGTGAAATTGTTTTTAAACTTTATAATAATTGTTTCATTTTCTCACCCCCTGTTATAATAGATTCAATTCTTTATTTTGTTTCAATAAAACCTGGGTGGCAACATCTAAAAGTATATATAAATGGTTTTAATATAAGAAAGGGAAGATATATCTTTGTAAAGAAATTCAATACAAATCACCCAGATGCAGTTTTTCGGGTGTCTTTTAATAAAAATTCTATTATTTTTTACAATAAATATATAAAAAGAACTCTTTATTGTTTTGATATAAAAAACGGAAAACTTAAATGGAAAAAAGAAGGGCTAAATATTCTTAATAAAATAATTCCTGTATGCTCTGATGCCCTTTATATAACATCATTAGAAAATGGTAAAGTTTTTCTATTATCCTTAAATGTGGAAAATGGCGAAGAGATTTTGAAAAGAGAAATTTTAAACACTAATAAGGAGACAGAAGATATATTGTTAGTTGTAGGTAATGAGGATATCTATGTTGGAATTTTTGATTCTATCTATAAAGTTAATAAAAATGATGGAAGGATAAAATGGAATATAAAAGTTGGTAAAAGAATTGGAAAATTTATTCAACTTGTAAAAGATGTTTTATATGTCAATGCCGAAGATATAGATGGACTTAACTGTCTTTATGGAATTAATTCTAAAAATGGTGAAATTCTATGGATATTAAAAGGATACTCTCTATTTGACTATTCACCTGATATATCTGATCATTCTTTATATATTTTAGGCTATTCAACAGCATACAAATTGAGTGATTAAATTATAAAATGAGTTTAAAGTTAATATTATCAAAAAACGAGGAAGATTTTAGTAACTTTATTGATTATAGAGTTAATTGGAGTATGTGTAAGTTACTTTCTTAAAAGAACATCGATAGTTAAAATTAATTCAGAAATAGAAGAAGTAGAAGTTTTTATAAAAAGTTTATCAAAAAATAAAGAATCAGAATGGATAAATCTTGGTAAAACTCCAATAGAGGCTGAGATTGAAGAAGGAGAACTGAACTAAAACTTCTCTGTTTTGATAAAAGAGATAAGAAGTTAATTTTAAATATGATATAGGATCCCCTTCGATAATTTTTGGATATAAAGATGATAAAATAATTTTTGAATACAAATTTTAATAAGCTCGAATGAATATTATTTTGATAATGATTTTGCTTATAAAATTGAATTAGATAGGATAGGAGATTATTGAAAATAGATTCATAATCTATAAAATAGATGATAACATAAAATGTTATGAGTATTGAATAAAAATTTTAATATTTTAAGATAATCTAATTTCAATTTTTTATTTAATAGTTTATAATTTTAATGTAGGAGATTATATGAAAGATTTAAAAATTTTTAGATTTTTTCTTGGTGAATTTTCTGGAGAAGGAAATAGTGATTGGGGTTTTTGTAATAAAAGATCAACATATTCTTATCCATTTAATTTAAGTGGTAATTTTATTAAATTAGAATGGGAATTGTCTTTTCCTCGTCAGGAAAAAAATCCTCTTGGTGACTTTATTAGAGGCACTGGTTTTATCACTTATGATAAAATAAATGATAATTATATTTTGATTCTTTTTATGAGTGAAGGATACATTCAAAAATATGCCGGAAACTATAATTCCATAAATGAGGAATTTGATTTTGATTTAAATGATTCATCAAATCTTCCTCAAAACCTTGAAGCAAAAATAAAATTTAAATTATTGAATGACGATGAATTTGAGGAAATTTATTCGTGGAGAATGAATAAAGAGGAAGATTTTCATACATATCTTAAAGTACACAATCAGAGGATAAAATAATATTTATTTATGATTCATAATATTTTTTCAAAAATTATTGAATTTTAAAAATTTTATTTAATTTTTTTCTTTCTTAAAATAAATCCTGTATCATTTACATATATTTCAAAATCACCATCTGGATATTGATAAGCCCCAATTCCATAAGCTGTGTCAATAAATGGAAGTTTTTCTCCATTTTTTAAAATAAATTCCCAGAAGTCGCTCTTTTTATTTATTTCATAAATATTAGTAAACTCCTCTTTAGGCTCTTCAAATCTTCCCACGAATCTTGATACTCTAAAATAACTTTCAGCACCAAGCCATCTTAAAGTTTTATCAAATATTAAAATCTCACCTTGAATCTCCCATTGATCACCATTCAAATTAAATTCATAATTTTTTCCATTTTTAATATCATTAAATACAAGATGGATTTCACTATCAACTTTTTCTGTAGAGAGCTCTCCAATTTTATCTTCATAACTAAATTTCGAGAAGGTCTGAAGGAAAGAAAATAAAAGAAGTAAAATAACAGATATTAAAAAAATAATCACAAAAGAGATAAAAGCCGAGAGTGAATTTCTGAAGGGCTCCTTTTTCTTAATAACTCTGATTATTGTTGAAATTAATAGATATAATGAAATTATAATTAATATAAAACCAATTAGCCCAACTATTAATGTAAATCTATCCACATATTAATATTAAACTATAACCAATTTTTATTCAACTAAAAAATGCTAAAGATTAAAAAATATTATAGGTACTCCAACCAATGAATCAGATATTGATATTTTAATAATCTTGAATGAAATAAATTGTAATAGGAAGAAAGAATGAAAATTTTCTATTAAAATATTGAGAAGAAAATAGAAAGTGAAATTAAAGAGTATGAAAAGTATAATATTAATACGTACATATCTCCTATAATAAGATCGAAAGAAGAGATAAAATATGGAAGTCCTCTTTATATCGAGATGATATTAGGTGCAAAAATTATTTATGATAAGGATAATTTCTTCAGAGATTATTTAAAAAATGAACTAAATAAATTAAAATCATCTAAGAAAAATGGATACTGGATTTATAAAGAAAAAGTTAATAAAAATGAGGGTGTAGAAATCTTATGAATATAGATCTCGCAAAAAGTTATTTAATTAAATCTAAAAAGAGACTGAAAGCTTTATATGTTGATTTTATACCAACTGAAGAATATTCAAAAGAAGATGCAGTTGGGGCTCTAAAAGATGCTGAATTTGTAGCTTCTATTGCAGAAATTATTATAAAATAAAAAAAGGGGGCAGAATGCCCCCTTTCAAAGGGTTAATTTGGGTTATAAATTTGAGGAGGGAGGTAAGTTAGTTGAGCTACCTGAATTTCCAAAATCGCCATTACCTATTTTACCATGATGGCCTCTTCCTGGTCCAAATCCTGGTCCACTTATGAATCTCTCTACAAAATCATCAAGATTTTCAAGGAACTTTGTCTTTTCATCTTCTGTCATCTTACCATCAGTAACAAGTTGGTTAACCTTATTGGTAACAACCTCTTTAACTACTGCTACAAGATTTTCTTTTGTTATTCCTTTTGATTCTGCAAATTCAAGTAGTGATTTTCCTTCTTTTCTTGCATTCTGGAAATCTTCAACTGTTAGATTTAGTTTTGTTAGTACCTCTTCCATTAATCCCTTTTCATCTAAGAAGAATCCTTTACCAAATGGTGGCTCTCCAGGAGGCATTTCACCTTTTCCTCTTCCAAATGGGGGTGTTTTTGTAATAAAATCTTCAATTCTTGTATCGAGATCGGAAAGGAAATTTGCTTTTTCAGTTTCAGTTATTTTTCCTTCACTAAGTAGTTCATCAAGTTTTTCTGTAATAACATCTTTGAATGTTTGAACTAATTTTTCTTTTGTTATTCCTTTTGATTCTGCGAATTCAAGTAGTGTTTGTCCATTCTCCCAAGCAGTTTTGAGTTCATTCTCATCTAAACCAAGTCTTTTAATAACCTCTTCGATAATTCCTGGTCCTAAAAGTTTAAATTTCATTCCATTTTCATTTTGGTTACACATCAAAACATCTTCTGCGAAAGCGCTACTCAACAAATCTGAAGAGTTTAGACTAATTTTTCCAGTAATGATTGAGTAAGCTGCACCTCCTAAAAAGATCATCCCTGCGACTAAAACAACCAGTAGAATCTTTAAACTCTTTTTCATAAAACACCTCCTTTTTTAGTGTTCTAAAGGAAGTTTAAAAAATTATTGTTAAGGAATTATTAAGGAGGTTTTTTAAAAATTTGTTTCTATTCTTTCTCTAAGAAACTAAATCCAATACTATTTAAACCAATATGTGATGTTATTACTGGGCCAAATTTTTGAAATAAGAAAGTATCAATTTTCATGAATTTTTTAATTTCTTCAAATATCATATCTTCTCTTTTTAAATTCATTGAATTGATGATATTATGAGCCACACCACCAATAATTTTACCATTGTTATAATTTTCTTTTAAAAATTTTGTAATTGTTGGAACAATATATAAACTACTCATTATCTTACCTGAACCAAAGGGTTCTATTACTCCATTTTTTAAAGTTAATACTGGTTTAAAATTGAGAATTGAGCCAAGTAGATATTTTGCTTTTCCGATTCTACCACCCATTTCAAGTGCTTTAAGGTTATCAAGGAAAAAAATTGTATAAATTTTATCAGCTATGTTTTTTATATAATTAACAATTTCAATAAAAGTTTTTCCCTCTTTTCTAAGAATTGATGCAGTATAAACCATAAGACCTAATGCTCCTGATGCATTTTTTGAATCAATAACTTCAATTCTATCATCTTTATCTACCTCTTTTTTTGCTAAGATAGCTGAATTATATGTGCCTGAAAGATTTGAAGATATATGTATTGAAATTATTTTTTCAAAATTTTTCAGCAGTTTTTTGTGGACATCGATAAAATCAAATGGTGAAGGTTGAGATGTTTGTGGTAAGATATTGCTATTTTTAAAAATTTCATAGAAATCTTCATTCTTTATATCTACTCCATCTCTATATCTCTTTCCTTTTATTGTTAAATAAAGGGGAACAACTTCAATATCATACTCCTTTTTAATGTTTTCATCAAAATCCCATGTTGAATCAGTAACTATTTTTATATCCATGTAAATTATTTTACTAAAAAAAATTTTAAACTCAAACTTTTTATAGTTTACAAAAGTAGATAGCCTTTTTTGTAAACATATATTTTTAGCAATACTATTTTCAATAATTTTAGATTTAAGAAAAAAGAAGAACCCTTGTTCTTTATTTCTCCAACAATTAATATAATATTATGAGTAATAATATTAGGAGCGATTTATACAGAGAAAATTGATAATGAATTAAAGAAGAAAATTAAATCAATACATATATGGCTCGGAATGATTGTCTTTATTTTATCAATATTAAACATAATATTTGGATATATTATATTTTTGACATAAATTAAGGATTGTACTCGATTACAATTTTTTTCTCGCTACTAAACCAATCAACTTTTGCGCCAAATGCTTCAGAGATAAACCTTAATGGAACGAAAGTTCTACCCTCTTTTATTAAAGGAGCTGCATCTAAGGTCACAACTTTATCATTCAACCTTGCAATTTTATTATCTACCTGTAATGTAATTCTGATATTTTTAGATTCTAAATAAATTCTTACTGTTTTTGTATCACCTTCCCAATCAACTTTTGCACCAAAAGTTTCTGATATAAATCTTATTGGGACAACTGTTCTTCCAGGAGGTATTATAAATGGTACAACTTTTATATTGTCAGGATCAATATAAATCTCCTTGTTATTGATTAATGCATTTGGTTTATCAACCCAAAGAGTTATGACAATTTCCTCTTTTTCTGTTACTTCTTCTAAAACATCTGATAAAGCTATTTTTTGAACTCTTCTATTTCCAGAATCAACTACATACAAGAAGTTATTAAAAGCAAAAACATCTTGAGGTTCTAATAACATACCAGGTTCAAAATTATAATTGAGTTCCTGACTTCTTAAAGAAATATTTTTTGTTAATGGACCTCCTATTCCACCAAAACTTTTTATAAATGTTATTTTATTTCCATCCCAACTATATATTTTTATATCATTTATGCTTTCATCAGAAATAAAAATATATTGACCATAGATATATAAAGAAGTTGGATTTGATAAATTTAAATTTTTACCCTCATATTTAAAGTTTAAATTTTTATCATATACCATAACTCTTTTATTACCATTATCTAAGACAAAAAGATTTTCATCTTTATCTACATAAATAGAATTTGGATAATTGAATTCATAAATACCTGAACCAGATTTTCCGAACGTCTTTATAAAATTTCCCTCAGTTGAAAAAATAACTATACGATCATTATAAGAATCAGCAACATATAATTTATTTCTAAAAGAAAATATATCTTGAGGAAAAGAAAAAGAATCTCCATTAAATTCTTTTATCTTATATTTAAAATTTAAGTTTTTATCTAAAGAAATTATTTCCCCCAAATATCTTGAGACAATATAAATATTCCCTGATTCATCATTTGTTATACTTGTTGGATGCTCAAAAGAATAATTTATGTTTGAACTAAATTTTTTTTCTAAATCATATATATTAACTGAATTAGCCATATAATCAGCAACAAATATTTTATTATTTGAAATTGAGATAGATTTTGGATAGAGAAATTTACCCTCTTTTGCCTTTTCACCTAAAGATTTATATAAATTTCCATCAGATTTTAATATTTCAACTCTATTTTCCCAAGGCACTGAGTAAAAAAGATAATTATCTTGTGATACATAAATTGAAATTGGGGCTTTATAAAAATACCAATCTGTGTCAGTGTTTATTTTCTGTTCTTTTATTTTATTTGCCCCCATCTCTGAGTATATATATATTTTAAAATTATTATAGTCAGAGATATAAATTTTTTTATCATTTGCAACAAAAATATCACATGGTGCTCCATCTAATTGAATTGTTTTTTTATAAACAAAGTTATTATCAAAAATTTGAACTCTTTTATTTTTAGAATCACAGATGAAAATATTTCCATTATTATCTAAACAGATGCCAAGAGGTCCGTCAAATTCGCTTACATTAGTTCCTCTTTCCCCAAATTCTGTAATATATTTTCCATTTAAATCAAAAACAATAATTTTAGAAATTTCAAAGTCTGTAACATAAATTTTATTTCCATAAATATAAGCATCAATAGGGGATGTTAGTCTATCTTTTCCAAATGAAAATAAATAATTACTTTTATCATCAAAAACTTGAATTCTACTATTTCCTGTATCAGTAACGAAAATTTTTTTATCTTGACTAATTGTAATTGAGTTTGGATTAATAAATTTACCAGCCTCTTCTCCATAACAACCAAATTCTGACCAAGTGTTATTGTTCAAATCACATATTGATATTGTGTTACCGTAGTAATTTGATATATACAATTTATTAGAAATAAAGTAAATTCCTGTAGGAAAAATCAAATTTGAAAATCCGCCACCTTTACCAATTATTTCTATGTTCTGGTAACTAAAACCATAAGTATTAAAAATCAATATTATTAAAATTAAAAATAATATAATTTTTTTCATAAATTACCCTCCTCTTATGGAGTCTTTTCTAATGTAACATTAATTGTTTTTGTTTCTCCTTCTTTAATATCAATATCAGAAAGATAGTCAATATATCCTTCAAGTTTTATAAATATTTCATGTTTTCCTGGTTTAACCTCAAACTTATCACCCGAAAGTCCTAAAAAGATTTTATCGATATAAACTTCAGCATTTTCAGGGTCTGTTAAAATTTTAATATATGTTTTTGAGATAATTTTTTTAAGTGTTACTGTTATATTTTGTTCCTCTCCTTTAACAATTTTTATAGTTTTTTCATATGTTTCATAACCCTCAAGATAGATTTTTACTTTATATTCTGCCTCAGCGAGCTTTAAATTTAATGGAGTTTGACCTTTCAACTGATTATTAATATAGACATAGGCCTTTGGAGTTGAAGTGATTTTTAATGTTCCTTCATTTACAGTTGTTATTGTTTTACTAAGAGTAGCATTGATTGATGTCTCTTCGTCACTTTTAATTTCAACCTCTTTTTGCCAATCGTCATAATCAGTTAATTTAAGTTTTAGATTATATTTACCTATTGAAAGTTTTATTTCAAAAGGCGTCTTACCTTTATATTCATTGTTTATATATATTTCGGCATTTTGTGGCTCACTTTGAACTTTAAGAGTTCCAAGTTTTTCAGCTATTTTATTTAATGTTACTTTTATTTCTTTTGTCTCAGGAATATTTACTTTTAAGGTAAAATCTTCATAACCTTGAATAGTCAATTTAATATTATGTTCACCTGAAGTAATATTATTCAGAGTATAAGGAGTTATATTCCCAGTGTCATTATCATCGATAAAAATTTTTGCACCAGTTGGTTCAGATTCAACTTTCAGATTTCCAGTGACTACCTCATTAAATTCAAATATAACCTCTTTTCTATCACCACCATTTAATAAAACCTCTTCTTTTTTTAACTCATCATTATATTTCACTTCAACTGTATAATTTTTTGCACTTAAATTTGTAAAGGTATATGGTGTTTTAAAATCAGTTTTATTTCCATCTAAATAGATATCTAAGCCAGATGGTTTTGAATTTACAAATAATGTGCCATAAACAATTGGTTGATTAATAGGAGGTTTTTCTTTTGGTCTAAATAAAAAGATTAATGAAACAGAGGCAATTAAAATAATTAGAATAAATAAAATTGATTTTGGGTTTAGTTTAAATTTTGATATAGGTTTCTGTTCAATTTCCTTTGGTTCTTTTTTGCTTACTACCATATCTATATTTAGGTTAGCTCTTCTATCTGGGAGAACATTGGCTGATAAAATTTGCTTTTTAAAACCATCTTTTACCAATTCAACATTATATTTTTTTGATGCTAAATTTTTTAATAATATCGGAGTTTCCCCTTTTTCTACTCCATCTAAAAATATTTTAACTCCTTCAGGTTTTGTATTTATGAATAGCTCACCAATTCCACCTTCAATTGTATATTTTCTTTCTTTACTTATTTTTCTTTTTAATGGTTTCCCCTTTTTTAACAAATTTAGATCTTCAATAAATTCATTTGGTGTTTGATATCTCTCATCTTTCTCTTTTGCCAAACTTCTATTTATTATTAAACTTAATTCTGAATATCTTTCAGGTAGTTCTAAAAGTGGAGGGTTGTCATATAGGTGCATATTGATAACTCCCCATGGAGTATCTGCTTCAAAAGGAGGGCTACCATTTATCAATTGAAATAGTGTAATACCAACAGAATATATATCACTTCTAATATCAACATCCTTACCTTGTGCTTGTTCAGGTGAAACATAATCTGGAGTGCCGAGAAGTGAACCCTCCTGTGTTAAAGTGTGTGTTGTAGAAATTCTTGCAATACCAAAATCCATAACCTTTACAACTTTATTTTTATCTATCATTATATTTTGAGGTTTTATATCTCTATGTGCTTCAATTCCATTATCATGAGCATATTGCAATGCTTTTAAAACTTGAATGATTATATCTATTGCTTCTTCAATTTCAAATTTCCTTTTTTCTTCGAGAAGCTGTGAAAGTGTTTTGCCTTCAACATATTCCATTACTATGAAGTATGTGTTATCTTCAATACCAAAATCTTTAACAGAGGTTATATTTTCATGTTTCATATTGTAAACAACTTCAGCTTCTCTTAAAAATCTTTTAACATAATTTGGGGAAGTTATTAATTCTTCTTTTAGAACTTTGATTGCGACAACTTCATATGTTTCTAAATCTCTTGCAATATAGACAGTGGCCATTCCTCCACTGCCAACTTTGTCATAAATTTTATATCTTCCTTTTATTACCTCTTTCATAAAACCTCTCTTTTATCTTATAATGATAGAAGTTATAACTGTTATGTTATCTGTTCCACCTTTTTCCTTTGCTCTATTAATCAACTTTTCAGTAACTGAATTAACTTTACCTTTTCTACATATATTTAATATTTCTCTATCTGAAACAAAATCATAGACACCATCTGTAACGAGTATTATTCTATCTTTTATTAAAAGATTCAAGCTATAAATATCTGGTTCAACATCTTTTTTTATGCCAATAGCTTTTGTAATTATATTTTTTGGTATAATTTTTTGAATATCATCTTCGTTTATGTCACCTTTATCTTTTACCTCTTCAATTAGAGAGTGATCTTTAGTTATCTTTAATATTTCATTTTCTCTTATCAAATATGTTCTTGAATCTCCAACATTTATTATCTTTGCTACATCATCTATTATAAAAACAGCATTTATTGTTGTTCCCATTCCGCTAAGAGATTCTTCTTTCAAAGATTTTTCATAAATTTTAGTGTTCATCTTTTTTACAAATTCAATTAATTTCTCATCAGAGAAAAAATAACATGGAGAGTTTTTATTTTCTTCTCTCCATGTTATTGCAAAATCTCCTTTTTGATATGCAAAATCTTTTAAGCAATTTATTGCTAAATTCGACGCAACTTCTCCTGCATTATGTCCACCCATACCATCACAAACAGAGAGAACATTAAAATTTTCATTTGATATTATAATGAAACTATCTTCATTATTTTCTCTTTCATTTCCAATATCACTTTTTCCAAAAGAGGTAACTTTAAGTTTCATTATAGTAATTTAAAAGCAAAAACAGTGTCTCCTATTTTTATTTCATCACCATCATTTAATTTTACACTTGTGATTTTTTCACCATTAACAAAAGTCCCATTTGAGGATGCGAGATCATAAATAACAAAATTATCTCCTTCTAATTTTATCTTTGCATGTTGTCTCGAAGATTTTGGATCATCAATCACTATTTCGTTTGAACTATCTCTTCCCATATTTATAACCTTTTTTCTTAAAGGAAAAGTAGCACCAGATTTTCTTCCACTTTTGATTATCAACAATGCAGGAGCTCCTTCAACTAAACCTTCTTCTTCAATAACAGTTTCCTGAGTTTTTTTACTTACTTTCGCTTCTGGAATATAAGGTTCACTTGGCCTTCTTTCAGGAATATACTCTTCTTTTTTAATAGGTTCATATACTGGCTC
The DNA here is from genome assembly GCA_029553255.1 of Caldisericota bacterium. GTDB lineage: Bacteria > Caldisericota > Caldisericia > B22-G15 > B22-G15 > JAAYUH01. Next base: position 11,724 of record JAKPCM010000098.1, read on the forward strand.
CTTTCTTCTTATAAGTAAGAAATAAAGAGCAATTAAGGCAACAGCAGCAACTACCACGATGCCTATTATGAGTGGATAATTTAAACCCATCTTAATTCTTTCTTTTTCCTGAAGTACAATAGATAGAGTTCTTGCTCCTACAACTTTTGTTGCATAAATAACAGTTCCTGATACCCAAAATTCATCTCCAACTTTTGGTACATCAGGGGTTGTAAGAATTGCAATTGTTCCTGTTTCATCAGCAAGGTCATACCAGCCAAGTTGAAGTGATGGTTGTGTTCCATTTGCTGTAACGGTTCCTTTAACTGAGATAAAATGTTGGTCATAATTTAAGGGATTATTATTGATATCCGATGTTTTAACAAGTAAAGGAGTATTAGGATAGGAGACACAACCAAATAATCCGATAACTAAAAACAATCCCAACATCACTAAAAAAATTTTTCTTTTCACTTTTTACCTCCTATACATAAAAATTTTAATGAGTAATTTTGAAACTATAAATAATTTTTAGATAAATATCCAAAAATTCAGGGAAAAGTGCTGTATCAGCAATATATGTTATATCATAACCTGTTTTATCATAGATTAAATATGTATGTGCTTCTGTTACATTTTGTCCTGCTCTGTCTATTCCTTTTAAAATAAAAATATAACACCTTTCACCGCTAAGCTCACTTTCATTTTTGAAAATCTCTTTATAATCAACATACTGTGGTATTATTCTCGCAAGTTCCTTATTGCCCCAAGCTACTGAATCAACTTCTGTAATATTTTTCGTTATATTAAAGCATATATATGCCTCTCCACCAAAATATCTTCTATTTTCAGTAAAACCAGTAAACTCACCTCCAAGTATATAAATATCTTCATTAATTCTTACTGGTTTGAAAAGATTGTCATCTGGTGCCTTAAAAGATATTCCAAGATTTTGTTCGTTGTAAATTAACCAATTATCAACTTCATATTTTGTTATAAATCGTGGCATTTCGGGATTTAAAATATATAAAAATGATAGCCATGATGTATCAAGTGTAAAATCAAGTTTTGAATAATGATTTAAAGTTCCACTTTGAAATCTAATTATAGGAGCCCATATGGACATTCCAGATGCTTCATTTAAATTCATTAGACTTGTATCAGAATTAACATAACCAGGGCTTACCTCTTTAGCAAGTATTAAATTATTTAAAATTGTTAGTGAGTCATTAACACCCTTCTTAATATCATAATCTGCAATTCTTATATCATTTTTTAAAACCTCAAGTAAATATTTCAAATCAATATATGTAGAATAAATACCCTCCTTTTCAATTAGTGGCACTTTTTTGATATCTTCAACTATATATTCTCCATAATAAAGAAATGATCTTATAGCATTTTTTGCGATTTCATCTAAAGAATTTTTTAGCTTACTTATTTCCAGAATGTTATATGCTGTATAGATTTGTGGTTTTTGTGTAAATCCTTGTGGTGGATTTTTCCACCCATCGATAAAACTTTTAACAATCATTTTTGAAAAATCTGCACCTGTTATTCCTGGATAACTGCTTAAAGGCTCAATTGCTCTGTCAAGATTTATAAAAGCATATTGAGATATTTCTGATGCAACAATGAAATTTGCTTCGTCCTTAAGCTGATACGCAACTTCAGTCATACCCATTAAACAAGAATTAAAAATTAGAACATCAAATTTTCTACCTGTTTCAAATCTTGCTTCCCTTAATGCTTTCTGAAGGTCAATTGTTGACATAAAAGAATTTTTAATCTGATCTTCAACTATTCCAAGCCATCCTCCACCATGAGATGAAATTATCAATGCATATTGATTTGAGGGATATGTTTTAACACCCCATATAATAAAATCCTTTAAAACTTTATAATCAGCAGAATCAACAATACCAACATCAGTAGGTTTCGAAGTTATTTTAGAAAAATCTTCATCTTTTTGAATATAATATCTTGTAGCTTTTCCATTTTCAGAATTTCTTGAAATCTGAACAGCCATATGAAACTTTGGATTTGAACCAATATTTTCAAGTTGATTGATATTATAATTTAACCAAGTTTCAATGTTATTTGTTCCACCTAAATAAAATAAAATTGTCCAGCTTGCAAGAGATTCTGTTTGCTGACCCGATGGATTAACTATTTTCTTTTTACATGAGAAAAAAGATATGGTTGTTAAAACAATTATCAAAAGAATTAATAGTTTTCTTTTTTTCATTTAGTTTCCTCCTTTTCTTCAAAAGATTCATTAATTAAAAAGAGAATATCGTTGATGTTTTCAAAATTTTTTTTATGTTTAGAGTTTAGATCTTCAATAACGCCAGAAATTTTATCCTCATTTTTTACAATTTTAATTAAAAAAGTTCTCTTTTTAATATTCATTAAATTAATTTATAAAAAAATTTGTTACAGAAATGTTACAGAATTTTATCTAAATTTATGATTTTAGATATGTCTATATTCCAGTTCTTTTTATATTTTTCTTTAAATTCATTATAAAGTTTTTTTGCATAAACCTTTTTCTTCGATTTTATTAAAAATTGAAAAAATTTTTTTAAAATTTCATCCTGAAAAGGATCTATTTCTAATGATTTTTTTATATTTTTTAAAGCCTCCTCTTTTTTATTCAATGAAAATAATAGATCACTTGATAAATTCAATAAATCTATATAAATCTCTTCAAGCTGGTATGTTTTATATATAGCAAAATCTTTATATCTATCTTCATTCAAAAATCTATCTTTATAAATATTAATTGCTTTTAAAATAAGTTCCAAAGTTTTTTCTTCTATTGCTATCTGACTTATATTTTCAAATTCAAACAAATCTATATCAAAATCACTAAAATTTAGATAGACAAGATCTTTATCTATTTTTAGATATTTTGAAGCTTCATACCTTTTTAAATCTGGCTCTAAAATTCTTTTTAAATTTGAGATAGAAACCCTTAAAGAGTTGTTTTGGGTTTTTATTGATAAATTTGGAAATATATCTTCGTAAAGCTCATCTTTTAAAGCCCTACCTTTTTTAATTATCAAATATTTAAAAAGATCTTTTGCACTTTCTCTTTTCCATTCATCATCCTTTACCTCAGATTTATCCCTGATTAAAATAAATTTCCCAAAAGTTTTTACAATGAATCTTTTTTCTTTTTTCTTAAATATATTTTGATTAATAAAATCTAATTCTTCTTTTTTAAGAATTGATTTATAATAAAAACTATAATCTTTCTCTTCTAATATACTGAATATTTTATCTTTTATCTTCTCTTTTTCAGAAGATTCTAATGTAGGATTTAAGAATAAAAAAAGATATGTTTCAAATAAATTTAATTTATATCCAAATTTTTCAAAAATATCTTTTGCCATAGAGAGAAAATTTTTTGATTTCTCATATTCTTTTGTTCTTAAATAAATTCTTCCGAGATTTAGATATGATTGAGAAATAAATTTTTCATTCCCAATTTTTTTGGTTAATTCAAGGTCTTCCTTTGCAAATAGAGTTGCTTTATCATATTGATTCAAACTTTCGTATAGTGAAGAGAGATTATAAAGTATTCCAATTTTTCTTGATGGATCTGGACAATCCTCAGTTAATATTAGAGCTTCTTCAAGCGCTCTTTTTGCTTTATCAAATTCGCTCAATTTAATATAAATTGATCCCAAAATTCTTAAAATAAAAATTATTTTTGATTTGTCTCCAATTTTTCTTGAAATTTTTAAAGCATTAGACGCTATTTTTTCTGCTTCTTTATATTCTCCTAAAATTTCTTTTATATAAGCTAAATTACCTGGAATTATAGGATTTAAAAAAAGATTATTCTTATTTGTAATTGATATTGCTTTTTTAAGCATAACTTCAGATTCTACTATTTCTCCTTTTGGTTCATACCATCCAACAACTAAATCATTCAATATTTTTGTTTCACTATATAAATCATCTTTGTTTTGTGATAGAATTAATGCTCTTTCCATATATTTTTTGAATTTATTATCATTATTTAGAAAATGATAAATTATTGCCAAAATTTGGACTCTTTTTATCTCAAGTTCATTGTTAAAAGTAAATGAATTCAAAATTTTAAATGCCTTTTTATATTCACCAGTAAGATATAAAAGTTCACCTTTTATAAATTTTAAAAATCTATCCTCTTTCTTATTAAATTTTATCGGGTCGATTTTCGATACTATTTCAAGTGCTTTTTTATAATTTCCCTTTATTTTTTCCATATCAGATAATATAAGATATATTTTTTCAGTGTAGTAACTTTTTGGTATTGAATTTATTAAATCTTCTAAAATATATATATCATCACTTTCAAACAGTTTTAATCCCCATGTCTCTATTATCCTTACTGCATTTTCATACTCTTTAAAGAGTATATAAATTTCAAATGCATCTTTATAATATCTATATTTTTCATAAATTCTTGCTAATTTAATAGAGGAACTTTTATCAAGTTTTCCAAATTTATTTAACAATACCTCTTTAAATACAGGATGAATTTTAAAATAGTTGCCTTCTTCTTCAACAAATATGTTTTTATTTGATAAATTTTTTAAGATTTTTAATCCATCATCATAAAAATTTTCAATAACATTCTTGGGAATAACCTCTTTTAGCGTAAATATTTTTAAAATTTCTTTTTCGTCCCCACTTAATAAAGAAAAAATTTCATCTTCAAAAAATTTATCTATGATTTTTAAATCATATATCTCTGACTCTTTATTGTAAAATTTTGATATCAAATTTATATATATAATCCATCCTCCACTTTTTTTATAGATTTCTTCAGCCTCTTTTTTATCAATTAAAATATTTCTAAATTTGAAAAAATCCATTATCTCATCTCTTGTTAATTTCAATAATTCATTTGATATGATAAAAATTCTCTCTCTTAATAAATCAATATAAAAATCCTCTTGCAGTTTAAATCTGCTTGATAAGATTAAGTGGATATTTTCATTTGTATTTATTATTAATATTTTTATTAAACTTATTATTTCATTATCATCACTTATTTCATGAAAATCATCAATTATTATGTAAAAATCTTCCTCTATTGAATTTAAAAAACTAATTATAAAATTCAATAACTCTTTTTGAGGTATTTTAAATTTCTTAGTTTTTTCTTTATATAGTAAGTTTATTAAGGATTTTAGAAAAATATTTTTATTTTTATCCAATTTAGATACAGTTAAAAATGAATAATTTCTCTTTTTATCAAAAAGCATTGATAGAAAAGTTGTTTTACCAGAACCTGCCTCACCCTCAATATAGATAATTTTTTTATTACTATTTTGATTGAATAGTTCAATAAGATTTTTTCTTAAAAAAGTGTCTTCTTTTAATTTAAGTAAATTCAATTTAACCATAATATTAACCTATTTTTTTAATTTTATCTTATATTTCCATAAAATAAATATATAATTAGGATATAATTAAAATTTAAATGGGATTTTTATCTTCTCATTTAAAAATATATGGAGGTGTTTTATGGAAGAAAATATCTTAGAAGTTGTTCCGGTAAACTGGAAGAAAAGTATGTTTAAATTAGAACCTTGGGCACTTGTCGTAACAGATAAAAGGATGTTGTTTGCAAAATGGACTCAAGAATTGTATAAAAAAGAGGCTGATAGGAGAAAAGAAGAGACAAAAGACACTGGAGGAGGAAAATTAAAACAATTTTTCTCTCAAATGGGGACTGGTTTCACATATTATAAAAAATATTATGAAATGACTCCAGATGAAATTCTTCAAGAACACAGTGAAAACTTCTCCTTAACACCAAGTGATGTGTTAAGTATAAATATGAAAAAAGGTAGATCAAAGCGTAGTGGTAGTGGTATAATTAATGTAAAAGTTGGAATAAATGTTGGTGGTGGAGATACAGAAGATCTTGAAATTCCTCATGAATTAATCATAAATGCAAAAACTGGAAAGATGATTTTTAATTTTAATACCAATTTTGATAAAGCAAGAGGTGCTTTAAGCCAATCCTTCAATGTGTAAGAAATGAAAATTTGATGATTATCCCAATTAAATAAATTATTAATAAAATATTTTTTAAAAATTTCTATCTAAATTGTATTAAAATAAAAATTTAGGAGGAATTGCATGGTTATACAGAAATTTTCAGTGAACCATCATCCAATTCAAACAATTTTAACATGGATTTTATCTAATGAAATAGCAGTTCCTGAAATTCAACGACCTTTTATATGGAATGCAATT
>JAKPCM010000137.1 GCA_029553255.1 Caldisericota bacterium
ATAAGGGTGCGGTTGGCCACTTTTGTCTCCTAAGACCATTCCACCCTAAAGTCGGGCTCCCCTTGACCCCGCACCCAAATATATTATAGCACAAATTCATTTTGTCAATAGGATACATAAATCTATACCCTATCTTCCAAACTTTAAATTTTCTATAACACTGTATAGATAAGAAAATTTAAAAAATGATAAATTAGGGACTATCCTTTTTTAACATTTTTACTATCAGTTATACTAACAGATTCCAATACGTTTTAGAACTTCTTCATCTGTTAATATAAAAAATTTTTATGTTTTCAAATTTTAATGCCTGAATTTAGAATAGCTTTGAATACTTTTTCAGGGGTCATAGGTAAAGAGTTTAGTTTGATTCCTACTGCATCTAAAACAGCATTTCTTATAGCTGGAGCTGGTCCATTAATATTTATCTCAGCAACTGATTTAGCACCAAAAGGTCCCGTTGGGTCATATGTTTCAATAAATTTTACATTTATTTCAGGAATATCAACTGATGTCAAAAGTTTATAATCAAGGAAACTTGGGTTTAGCATAACTCCTCTTTTTGAATAAATTAATTCTTCAGTTAAAGCAAAACCAAGTCCCTGAACTATTGAACCAATCGCTTGCCCTTTTGCAAGATTTGGATGAATGATAACTCCAATATCATTAACTGCAACATACTTTATTGGTATGATTTTTCCTGTTTCAAGGTCAAGGTCAATTAATACAAAGTGAGCTGCAAAAGGTGGAGGTGATTTTGGAGAGATAAAAGATGCTGATGCTTCTATCTGTTCTTGCTCAAAATCATAAAAACTTCTTTCACCTATCTCTCTCAAAGAAATTTTCTCACCTGTAATAATGTTCACAACACTTCTTTCTTTTATGATGAGATTTTCAGGATTTTCATTCATCAATTTTGAAGCATAACTAATTATTTTTCTTTTTATCTCATTTCCAACCTTTTTAACTGCTCCACCAGTGACATAGGTTGTACTTGAAGCATAAGCTCCAGTATCAAAAGGAGTAAAATCAGAATCTGATGAGTAAACTTTTATATCTTCATAAGGAATTCCAACCTCTTCAGATAAAATTTGAGCTAAGATAGTATCTGAACCTGTTCCAATATCTGTTGCTCCAATAAAAAGATGAAGAGTTCCATCATCATTGAGTTTTGCTCTCGCTCCTGCCATATCTACAAGAGGAATTCCAGAGCCCTGCATCATAATTGCCATTCCAACTCCTCTAACTAAATTTCCATTTCTGACTCTTTTTCCTCTCCACTTTTCCCACTCAATTTCCTTTTTTCCAATTTCTATACATTTACTTAAAGCACTACTTTCAATATATTGAGTGATCCCTTCTTTTCCTTCACCTAACTTTTCAAAAATTGGAGATGTCTCTCCTTCACTTATATGATTTATTTTTCTTAATTCAATTGGGTCTATTCCCATTAAATTTGCAAGGTCATCCATTGCACTTTCAAGAGCAAAATATCCATTTGTTGCTCCATATCCCCTAAAGGCACCTGATACTGGTAAATTTGTATAAACAGCATCTCCAATGAACCTCACTGCTTTTACTTTGTTATAAAGTGGTAAGGTTTTACTTCCAGAATTAAAAAGAACTGTTGGTCCATGAGTTCCATAAGCTCCATTATTCAGAAGGACTCTCATATCAATTGCATTCAATTTTCCATCTCTATCAGCACCCAACCTTATCCAAATTTTAGATGGGTGTCTTAACCTTGACGAAATAAACTCCTCTTTTCTTGTTAATTCCATTCTAACAGGTCTTTTGGTTCTAATTGTCATAAGTGAACATATATCCTCAATCAGTAATTCCTGTTTTACTCCAAAACCACCACCAATTCTTGGCTTTATAACCCTAATTTTTTTCATAGGGAATTCTAAAATTTTTGACAAAATTCTTCTTATGTGGAAAGGAACTTGCGTACTTGATCTAACAATTAAATTTCCATACTCATCAAAATATGTTATTGAAATGTGTGTTTCAATAGGAGTATGTTGAACTGGTTGAGTAAAATAGATCTCCTCTTCTATCTTATAAAATGATTCTTTTAGTTCATTTTCAACATCCCCAATTGGTATTTCAACATGCGATATTATGTTTCTATTTTTATCATAAACTCCACTTATATCATCCTCATCATGGATAATAACCTCACCTTTCATCGCTTCTTCTGGATCAAGAACATAGGGAAGTTCTTTATATGTCACTTTTATTTTTGAGATAGCCTCCTCAACAATTTCAATTGAATCTCCACCAACAGCACAAACTCTATCACCAATGAATCTAACTTTTTTATCAAACATAAAATGATCATATGGTGATGGTTCTGGATAACCTTGACCAGCAGTTGTATGTGCTATTCTTGGTGTATTTTTGTATGAAAGAACTATTCTTACTCCAGGAATTTTTAATGCCTCACTTTCATCTATTTCAACAATTTCTGCATGTGGATAAGGGCTTGTCATTATTTTTGCATAGAGCATATTTGGTAAAAAAATATCGTCAGTAAAAAGTGGTTGGCCTGTTACAAGAGGCAATCCATCATATTTTTCAACATTTTTTCCAACTGTATTAAACTCTTTTATTATCTTTTCTTCTTTTATAACCTTACTCATTTCCCCTCCTTTATTTTTTGAATAGCTTTTTCAACTGCTTCAATCTGCTGAACATAACCAGTACATCTACATATATGGCTTGAAAGTGCCTCTTTTATGTCATCTTTTGTTGGGTTTGGATTTTTTCTTAATAAACCTTCAACTGAAATAATTATTCCAGGAATACAGTAGCCACATTGAATTGCTCCTTCTTCAACAAAACTTTTCTGAATTAAATCTGGATTATCAATATCGCCAATCCCTTTTATTGTTGTAACTCTTTTTCCAATAACTTTTCCAACAAGAAGTGTACAGGATGGAATTGGTTTGCCATCAATTAAAACTGTGCAAGCTCCACATTCACCTGTTTTACAATTATTTCCCTTTACTTCATAGTGGTGATATCTTCTTAAGAGTTCAAAAAGTGTTTCACCTGGATATGCATCGTAATTTACCTCTTCTCCATTTAATATAAAATTTATTATCATATCTCCTCCATAATTTTAATTAAGTTTCTTTTTGTTAAAACACCAGAAAGATTTTTCCTATAATCCATTGATAATCTCATATCATCTTGAACTTCAGATGTTTTTGTCGCTATCTCTTTTGATAAATTTATTACATTCTCATCCAATTCTTTATTTAACAAAAATTTTTCAACCTCATCTAAGTGAACTGGGAATCCTGGCCTTCCACCTAAAATAATGTTCACCTTTTCAACTTTCTTTCCATTTAATTTAACTAAAACTCCTTCATTAATTAGAGGAATATCGTTTCCAGTTCTTGTGAATCTTATATATGAAAAGTGATATGAATTATCAAACTTAGGTAAATCTATTTCAGTTAAAACAAATTTTTTCTTTGAATTTTTTTTGTATTGTAAGAATTCATCTATTGATAAAATATTTTCTTCACCATCAAAAACTTTAACTTTTCCCTCAAGAGTTATAAAAATTGTTAAAATATCAGACCAACTATAACCTCTAACAATTGTTCCTCCAATTGTTATAACATTCCTTAATATTGGTGTAGCAACAGATTTTAGCGCATTTCTAAATGAGCCATTAAGGATATTTATCTTTTCAAGCTCATCAAGAGTATTTGTTGCTCCAATTGAAATATAATTGTTATCCTCTTTTATGTAGTTTAAGTTAAGTTTGTCAAGATAAATAAGATATTCTAACTCTTTTCTTTCCCTCCATACAATATCAACTCCACCTCCAACAATATCACCATTTTCTTTAAAATCACTCAGTAATTTTAAGCACTCTTCTAAACTTTCAGGATAGAAACACTCTTTTACATTTTTTAACATTTTACCTCCTTCTCATCTTTTTATATATATATCTGGAATATAAAAACCAAATTTTGTTGTTGAGATTGCTGCAAAATAATTTGCAAATTCAAGAGATGCTTTTAAGTCATCTGATTGAAGGTATTTATGAATGAAAAGGGCATTAAAAACATCTCCTGCTCCAACGGTATCAACACTTTTAACTTTGTGTCCCTCTATATAAATCTCTTCATCCTTTTTTAATAGCTTCACACCTTTTTCACCCATCTTTATTATCAAAATTTTACCATCATTGATTAAATTATTTACATTTTTCTTACCTATTATTTTAAACTCCTCTTCATTTGTAAAAATTAAAAAGCTTTTTTGTAAAAATTTATTTGCATACTCTTTAAAATATTTTATTCCTTTACCTATCCTATAGTTCAAATCAAAGAATATTTTTTTGTCTGAAAAATATTTATCTATGAATTCAAAGAACCTTTCATTGAAATTTTTTTCTGTTAAGATTCCTCCTGATATATAAATTGCATCAATTTCATTTAAATCAACCTTTTTTATTTGATCAAAATCTATATCAAGGTAACTTGCATTTTTTAAATTGGCAAAACTAACCCTCTCACCATTTTTATTTAAAATTATGATAACAACAGCTGTTTTTTTGTTAGAAAAGTTAATTAAATCAGTGTTAACTTTATATTTTTTGAGCTCTCTATATATCTTTTTTCCAAAATCATCTCTACTTAAAGAACCAAAATAGTATGTGTTAGTGCCAAATTTACTGAGTGAAATTGAGGAGTTAATTCCTGTTCCACCAAATTTTATATTTAACCTCTTCATATGATGGTTAGAATCTGGTGAAAAAATAAAATTATCCTCTTTTATTCTTATTTTTATATCAACACAGTTATCTCCAAAAACAATCACATTTTTTTTCATTTTCATCTTCTTTAATTATAAAAAATTTTGTTATAATTTATTCATGAAAAAATTGATTTTGATTTTATCAATCTGCTTTATATTTTTCTTAATCTCATGTAGTAGTCAAGAAGAACTTATTTCTACTCCTTCTATCATAGGTTTAAAAATTAGAGACGCCGAAAAGATTGCTGAAGAAAAAGGACTTCTTGTGAAAGTAACAAAAAGTGATTTTTCAAAAGATTTTCCAATTGACTATATTATTTCTCAAGACCCATCTCCTTATGTTCTTGTAAAAAAGGGAAGAATAATAAATGTTGTTATAAGCAGTGGGCCTCCTAAGGTTTTAGTTCCAGATTTGATTGGTATGAATTTTAAAGAAGCACAAGAGATAATTTATGATAATAAACTTTTACTTGGTAAGATCGAGGAAATTTTAGATCCTAATGTTGGGGTTGGAATAATAATTGAACAATCACCTTCACCAAAAACTTATGTTGAAGAAGATACAAAGATAGATTTAAAAATATCAAAAGGAGTTTTAGGTCAAATTCCATCACTTATTGGATTGTCTGTCGATGAAGCAAAAAGTTTAATTGTAACAAGTGGATATAATGTTGGTAAGGTTATAAACAAATCAAACCCAGTTTATCCATCTGGCATTGTATGGAATCAAGACCCTGCACCTCTAACTTATGGAAGTCCTGATACAATAATTGATTTATATGTAAATCCATGAAAATAGCTCCTTCAATACTCGCTTCTAATTTCAAGAATCTTCAAGAAGATATGAAAAAAATAGAAGAAGTAGCAGATATAGTCCATCTTGATATTATGGATGGTCATTTTGTACCAAACATATCTTTTGGATTTCCAATTATAAAAGCTGTAAGAGAATTAACAACTTTGCCTCTTGATGCACACCTTATGATTGAAAAACCTGAAAATTATATTGATAGATTTATTGACTATGGTGTTGATATGATATCTGTCCATATTGAAGGAAATTATCATATTCATAGATTAATCTATTCAATAAAAAAGAGAGATAAAAAAGCAGGAGTTGCAATAAATCCAGGAACAAATATATCTCTAATTCATCCAATAATTAGGGATGTTGATTTTATTTTGATTATGAGTGTTAATCCAGGTTTTTCTGGGCAAAACTTTATTGACTCTTCTCTTGAAAAAATTGAAAATGTTGTTAAAATTAGAGATGAAGAAAATTTAAACTTCGAAATAGAAGTTGATGGTGGTTTGAATTTTGAAATAGGGAAAAGGTTAAAAGAGATTGGTTGTGATATACTTGTATTTGGAGATTTCTTCTTTAGAAATTTTGATGAATCAAAAGAGTTTATGAGGAATTTAAAATGAAAAACGAAAAACTTACTTTAGACTTACCTCCAGAACTTCTGGAGGCAATAGAAAAAAAAGCAAAGAGAGAGAAGAAGAAGAAAGAGGACTTGATAAAAGAGCTTCTTGCATTTTATCTTTCCATTGAAGACAGAAAAACAAGAATAAAAAAAGAGATAGTAAAAAGTTATAAAACATCAAGTGAGACAAGTCTTTTTTTCTCAAGAGAGTTTTTCGAATTAGAACAGGAACTTTACAAGGAACTTTTCAATAACTTTAAGTAGTTTGTTTATGAAGAAAAATTGTATTAGAAGAGGAGAGATTTATCTTGTCGACCTTTCAAGCTCCTCAGGTTCAGAACAAAGTGGATTAAGGCCTGTTTTGATTATTCAAAATGATATTGGAAATCAACATTCACCAACCGTAATAATTGCAGCAATAACATCTAAGGTTGTTGAAGAGTCATATCCAATTGTTATCAAAGTTAATGAAAAAGAGGGTGGGCTTGATAAAGAAAGTTATGTATTATTAAACCAAATAAGAACAATAGATAAAAAAAGATTGATAAAAAAAATTGGGAAATTAAAAAGAGAAACAATGAATAAAATAGATGTAGCATTAAAAATATCTTTGGGATTAATTAAAATTTAAAATTATATTATAATTAAAAAATAAGAATTATAAATATTTTATGATTTATGTTTTAGGAAGCATTAATTTTGATTTAGTTATATTTTTAAAAAAATTTCCTGAAATAGGTGAAACTGTTGAGGGAAATTCAATATTTTTTAATCTTGGAGGGAAAGGTGCAAATCAAGCTATTAGTATAAAGAAATTGAATGGTGATGTAATGTTTATAGGAAGGGTTGGAGATGATTATTTTGGAAAATATTTAATAAACAATCTAAACCAGTATAATTTAGATTATGAGATAAACATAGATAAAGATTTAAATACTGGGATGGCAATAATCGATGTTGATGAAAATGGTAAAAATAAAATTGTGATATATGAAGGTGCAAATGGTGGAGTAAAAGATGAAGAGATAGATTTTTTAAAAGATAGAATTAGATACGGGGATTTTCTTTTAATGCAGGGAGAAATACCATTCGAAACAATAGTTAATGCAGTGGAAATTGCAAAAAAATCTCAAGCAAAGGTTGTTTTTGACCCAGCACCAGCAAAAAGAGAGTTCAAAAATCTATTTCCATATTTAACATACATAACTCCAAATGAGGTTGAAATTCAAATGTTAACTCCTGAAATTTTCGATTTAAATGATAAGATAGATTTTTTAATTAAAAGTGGTGTTTACGGGGTGATAGTTAAGCTGGGAGAAAAAGGAATTATATATAAAGATAGAGATGGAAGATATTTTAAGTTAAATGCTTATAAAGTTAACGCAGTCGATACAACAGCAGCAGGTGATATTTTTAACGGAGCTTTTGCATTATGTTTAAGTAAAAATTTTGAACTTAAATATAGTTTAAAATTCAGTCAAGCTGCATCTGCTATATCTGTTACAAGAAAAGGCGCAAGCATTTCTTGCCCAAATTATGATGAAGTAATAAAATTTTTGGAGGAGAGCGATGAGAAAAATAATAATTGATACTGACTGTGGAGTTGATGATGCCATTGCAATTATGATTGCATTAACTTTTGAAGATGAGGTTGAAATAAAAGGTATAACAACAGTAACTGGAAATACTTATGTTGATCAGGTAACAAAAAATGTATTGAGGATTCTTGATTTTTTCGATAAAAAAGAGATTAAAGTTTACAAAGGAGCAAGTAGGCCTCTTATAAACAAGCTTGAAAGGGGAGCAAAAATTCATGGAGAAGATGGCCTTGGAGATATAGATTTAAAATATTCAGAAAGAAAAGAAGAGGATTTAAACGCTATAGATGCGATATATAAAATTTCAAAAGAGGAAAAATTTATCGATATCATAACTTTAGGGCCACTAACAAATATCTCAATTGCACTTAACCTTTATCCTGATTTAAAAAATTATATAAATGTCATTTATGCAATGGGTGGAGCGATAGATGTTGGAAATGTTACTAAATTTGCTGAGTTTAATTTTTATGCTGATCCTGAAGCAGTTCAGAATATTTTAGATTCTAAAATTCCATTTAAGATTGTTCCATGGGATGGAATAGTAAAAAATTCATTTTTAGAAAGCGAACTGAAAGAGGTTATTGATGAAAATATTCCATCTGGAAAATTATTTCACTCCTTAATAAAAAATCCAATCTCTTATACTGAGAGATTAATTGGTATGAGAGCGATGTCTCTCCCAGATCCAATAGCAATTGCATGTTATTTAGATGAATCGACAATAAAACAGAAAAAGATAGGCGACCTTGTTATGGAACTCGGTAACAATACTTTAAGAGGTTCCTCAATCCTTATTGAAGGAGAAGATGTTGAGATTGTTTTAGATATTTATAAAGAGAGATTTCTAAATATTTTAAATAAAATAAATAATCTTAAAGGAGGTGAGAGTATATAAATTTTTTCATCTTTTTTTAAAAAGGAGATAAATTTATGAAAAAAATTTTAGCAACAATTTTAATTAGTGTCTTAGTTTTAAGTTTTGTTACAATGACAGCCTGTAAAAAAGAGGAAGAAAAGCCAGGTTCAAAACTAAAAGTGGTTCTTTATTTAAATGGAACTTTAGGTGATAAATCCTTTTTTGATTCAGCAAATAGAGGAATAGAAATGGCTATACAGGATTTTGGAATTGAAGGTAAAACAATTGAGGGAGGTAATGACCCTTCAAGATGGGAGCCAGATCTCGAACAACTCTGCCAGGGTGATTGGGATATAATAATTGCTGGGACATGGCAACTTCAGGAATCTCTTGAAAAACTTGCTCCAAAATATCCAGATAAAAAATTCTTCACTTATGATACATCAGTTGATTATTCGAAAGGGAATCTCGGAAATATTTATTCAATTTTATACAAACAAAATGAATCATCTTTTCTCGTTGGTGCACTTGCTGCACTTATAACAACATCAAATATGCCACTTGCAAATCCAGAAAAAATAATTGGATTTCTTGGAGGAATGGATATTCCAGTAATAAATGATTTTAAAGTAGGATATATTCAAGGTGCAAAATATATCGACCCAGAAGTTCAGGTTCTTGTTTCTTATGCAGCATCTTACACTGATCCTGCAAAGGGAAAAGAGTTAGCGCTTGCCCAATACAATCAAGGAGCAGATATATCATTTAATGTTGCAGGTGAAACAGGTTTAGGACTTCTTGATGCTGCAAAAGAGATGAAAAAATATGCAATTGGAGTTGATTCTGATCAATATCTTATGTTTAAGGATTCTGATCCTGAAAAAGCATCATATATTGTAACTTCAATGATGAAAAATGTAGATAAGTCAATCCATAGAGCAATCAAACTCCACATTGAAGGAAAACTTCCATATGGACAAGCAGAGGCTCTTGGGATAGAAGAAGGTGGAGTAGGAGTTGCTGACAATGAAAATTATAGAAAAGTTGTACCAGAGGAATTTAGAAATAAGATAAAAGAACTTGAGGAAAAAATTTTAAATGGAGAGATAGTAGTAGAAACTGCAATTGGTGAATAAATTTAGTTAGGGGAGAAGCTTTCGCTTCTCCCCTCTGGAGGTTAGATGGGAACAATTCTTTCATTAAAAGATATTGTTAAAGTTTATCCAAATGGAGTTATCGCAAATAAAGGGGTTTCACTTGATATTGAAGAAGGTGTTATTCATGCAATAGTCGGTGAAAATGGTGCTGGAAAAACAACCTTGATGAAAATTGTTTTTGGATTAGAGGAAGCTCAGGAGGGGGAAATATATTTCAAAGGTAAAAAAATAAAGATTAAAAATCCTTATGATGCAATAAAAAATGGAATTGGTATGGTTCATCAACATTTTATGCTTGCACCAGATTTAACTGTTTATGAAAACCTACTTCTTGGAATTGAACCAAAAAGAGGTATTTTTTTAAACACAAAAAAAGCAATAGAGATAACAAAAAAAGTTTCCAATGATTATGGCCTTCCAGTTCCATATGATAAAAAAATAAAAGATTTGCCAATTGGATTGAGACAGAGAGTAGAAATATTAAAGGCATTGATAAGAAATGCTGAACTTTTGATTCTTGATGAGCCAACCTCTGTTTTGACACCGCAGGAAACAGAAGTCTTA
>JAKPCM010000069.1 GCA_029553255.1 Caldisericota bacterium
AAAAATTTCAAGGCAATTGACGACCTTGAAATAAATTTTGACGGCAAGAACGCCGTAATCAGCGGTGATAATGCCGTTGGTAAGTCAACGATTGCAGATGCAATATGCTGGATACTTTTTAATAAGTCAGCACTCAATCAAGCTGACTTTGAAATCAAGCCGAAAAACTATATTTCTGATTCTTTAAATATTCTCGAAACATCAGTAGAGATAATTTTCAATGAAATTACACTTAAAAAAGTCCTAAAAGAAAAATGGACTAAAAAGCGAGGTTCTGCAGAAACTGAATTCTGCGGACACACGACAGAATATTTTATTGACGGATTGCCTGTCAAGGAATCCGAATATAAAGAAAAAACATCAATATTCAAACAAGAATTGATGTTACCGCTTTTTTTTAATACAAATTTCAAATGGGAAGAACGCCGAAAACTTTTATTTGATATTTTTGGTAACCTTTCCGATACAGAAATAATGCAGTCAAGCCCGCAGTTTGAACTGCTAATATCAATTCCAACCGATTTAGAAAATTATAAAAAAGTATTAAAAAGTGAATTGACAAAAATAAACGACAGCTTAAAAATTATTCCAGCGCGCATTGACGAAAATAAAAAAGGTCTTGCTGCCGTAGATGTTAATATCGACTTTGAAAAAATTGAAAGTCAAATTAACGCCGCTAAATCAAGTTTGAAAAAACTTGAATCTGAAAAATCGGCAATGCTTAATAATTCAGATATAGAAATAAAAAAACAAATATCTGAATTGCAACTGCAACAATCAGAAATAAAAAACAAAATCATTTCTGAAAATAACAGCAAGAATCAAGCGGCTAAAAATGAAAAAGCAGATTTGCAAATTAAAATAAAAATGTTGACAAATTCAATATTGGAATTGAATAAACAACATTCAAACAACATTTCTGATATTGAACGCTTTGAAAATGAGCGCAAATCACTTATTGAAAAATGGAAACTTGAAAAAAACAAAACTTTTCAAGAAAAAAACACTGAAATAAAAACCATATGCCCGACCTGTAAGCAATCATTACCGGAATCAGAAATTGAATCAGCAAAAAAAATATTATTAGAAAAAATCGAAAAAGAAAAAGCTGAATTCAATCTGCAAAAGGCGAAAAATATAAATGAAATTGAAATAGAAGGAAATAAATTAAAAATAAAGATAAATAATTTAAAAGCTGAAAATACACGCATAGAAAGCGAATTGAACGATAAAAAAGCCGAACTCAAACAAACCGCCGAAGCTGAAAAATCAATCGTTATTGCGCCTGAAATTGATTATACTACTAACGCCGAATATATAGAACTTTGCAAGAAAATTGATGAGTTGAAAAAGCAGTCTGAAAATAGCAAACCTGACTTAACAGATATAAACTCTAAAATAAGCGAAGTTGAAAAAAATATTTCTGAATTGCAAACAATTCTGAATAAAAAAAGCATTTTAGAAAATTATCAAACACGGATTAATGAATTAAACACACAACTTATTGAATACCGTACCGAGTATCAGCAGAAAAATAATATGCTGAATTTAATTGAATCGTTTATAAAATTCAAATGTGATTTATTAAGCGAAAAAATTAATAATAACTTTAAATTATGCCGCTGGAAACTTTTTGAAAATCAAATTAACGGTGGGATAAAAGAATGTTGTATTTGCGAAGTCAACACTAACGGCTCTTATGTCGAGTGGAATAGCGCAAATACGGCAGGCAGAATAAACGCAGGTATTGAAATTATAAATATTTTATCGGCTCATTATAAAATTAACTTGCCGATAATTATTGACAATCGAGAATCAGTAGTTGAAATTATTGAAACTGAAAATCAGATTATAAATTTAGTAGTTGACAAAAATTATAAAAAATTAAATGTGGAGTTATTTTAATATTATGTGAATAATAAATATTTTAGATAATAAAAATAGGAGGTATTGAATTTATGAAAATAAAATTCAAAAAGCAAGATATTATTGAAAAGTTATATTATATTGAAGGCGTAGTATCAGAAAAAAATTCAAAGGAGATATTGTCCCATATATTAATTGAAGCATCCAGCGGTTCTATGACTATAATAGCAACTAATTTAGAAACTGCGATAAAATATATTGTCCCAGCAGAAGTAAAAAAAGACGGAAATATTGCTATATTATCCGGATTATTCACAGGTATAATAAAAAAACTGAATAAAGAAGCAGAAATAGAAATAATTGTTCAAGATAAGAAAATAGAATTAAAGTCAGCGGATAATAAATTTAGATTGGAATCGCAAGGTTTTACAAAAGATGATTTTCCTTCTATTAATGAGCCAGAATTTAGTAATTCAATAACAATCCCGCAAGCATTACTAAAAGATTTATTTAAGAAAACAAGTTTTGCAACTTTGAAAAATGAAGATACAAATAAACAATTTTTATTAGGCGTTTATTTATCTGTTTTAAATGATGAAATTTTTGCTGTTGGTTCAGATGGTTTTTGTTTAAGTTATATAAAAAGAAAATTGAATCAACAGATAAAAGAGGAATTTTCAGTAATAATACCAAATAAGACAGTTGCGGGATTAATGAAAATATTGAATTCTGAAACAGGCGAAGTTACTATTGCTTTATCAGAAAAAGAAGTTTTGTTTAAAATAGAAGATATATTCTTTTTGTCAAGAATAATAGAAGAAAAATTTCCAAAATTTGAACAAGTGATACCATCAGAATGCAATTATTCTTTAAAATTAGATTTAAAAGATTTAGAAAGAGGTTTAAATTTAATTAGACCGATTGTAGATATAGAAAATAATCGTATAAATATAGAATTAACTAAAAATAAACTTTATTTGAAAGTTGTATCTGATTTAGGACAATCTAATTATGAAATAAATGATGTAGAATATAATGGAGAAGATATGTCTATACCATTTAATATAAAATATTTGGTAGAATTTATAAAGATATTAGAAACAGATAAAATATTTATGAATATTATAAATGAAAAAAGCCCGATACTTTTTAGACCAGAAAATGATAATAATTATATTTATATAACTATGCCGATGAGATTTTAGTTTTATTGGATTAAAAAGAAATTGTAAAATTAAATAAACAATCTAAAAAATTATTAAATGGAGGCAAAAATGAAAAAAAGTATATTACAAAAACAGCCGTCAGCGTTCCTGCTGTGGCTAAAAAGAAAATTAAGAAAAATTAAAAAATTATTTTAGGGGGATTGATTTTTATGAGTAATGAAATTACAAGATTTGACAAAAAAACTTTAGAAGTTGTAGAACAACAAATTACCGAGTATCAAAAAAACGGACAGATACATTTTCCGGCAAATTACAGTCCGCAAAATGCGCTTAAATCTGCATTTTTAGTTTTACAAGAAACTTTAGACCGTGATAAAAAACCAGTATTGCAAACTTGCACGAAAGAAAGTATTGCTTATGCTTTATTAAATACTGTTATTCAAGGGTTAAGCCCGGCAAAAAAACAAATTTATTTTATTCCTTACGGCAATAAACTTACTGCAATGCGCAGTTATCACGGAACAAAAGCAGTTATAAAACGCCTCACAAATGTAATTGATATTAATGCAGAGGTTATTTATGCCAATGATATTTTTGAAATGGAAATTATAGGCGGTCGTAAAGTAATAAAAAAACACGAACAAAATTTTAAAAATATTGACAGCACTAAAATTGTCGGCGCATATTGTATAATTGAATATAAAGACAAAAATAATGAAAAACAGGAATATATTGAAGTTATGAATAAGCAGCAAATTGACAAAGCGTGGTCGAAATCAAAGACAGGCGCAAGCGTAGCAAAAGAATTTCCTGAAGATATGTGTAAACGCACAGTAATAAACAGAGCCGCAAAACACTTCGTCAATACTTCTGATGATAGCGATTTATTAATCGATGCTTTTCATAAATCAAGCGGAGCAGAGTTTGAAGATACTACGCAAAACGAAGTTATTAATAATGCAAACAAAGAAATATTTGACGGCGATTTTGAAGAAGTTGAAGAAACAAAGCCAGAGCTGCAGGCTGAAACTTCGACAAAAAAAGAGCCGAAAAAAGCGGTTAAAAAAAAAGCCGAAACGCCAGACGAAAAAGCAAGCGAATTGTTTGACGAACAAACGCCGCCTTTCGCAGATTGATTATTTTAAATTCACGGTTTGCGGTCATCCTAAACCGCTTTAAAAAAACACAAGATGATTTAAAAAAATTATGAAAATTAAAACATTCGCGTCAAGCAGTAAAGCTAATTGCTATCAAATTTCAGATAGCGAAACTACAATTATTATTGAGGCAGGGTTGTCTTTAAAAAAACTTTTTAAACTCCCTGACTTTGATATTTCAAAAATAAGCGGCGTTTTAATTTCGCATAGCCACACTGACCATAACAAATTTATAAATGATTTTCTGAAATTAGGGATTACTTGCTATATGACTTTTGAAACTGCCGAATCTTTAAAATTAGATTCGACTTTTGTTCAAATCATAAAATCTAAAAAAAGTTTTAAAATCGGCAGCTTTACAATCAAGGCGTTTGAAACCCAGCACGATTGCGCCGGTTCAGTAGGTTTTTGGATTAAATCAGAATTAGAAAATAAGCGTCTTGTTTTTGCGACCGATACATTTTATATTAAATATAAATTTCAAAAAATTAATTATTATATGATAGAATGCAACTACGACGCTGAAATTTTAGAGAAAAACATTGAATTAGGGATAATAGACGGATGCCGTGCTAAACGCCTTAAATCGTCTCATTTTAGCTTGCAGAATGTCATTGAATTTTTCAAGGCGCAGGATTTATCTGTATGCGAAAAAATACAGCTATTGCATTTATCAAACGAAAATGCAGACGCTGAAAATTTTAAAAATAGAATTATAGAAATAACTGGACTGCCGGTTGAAGTTTATTAAAAGAGGCATTATGCAAACTAAACAAACTGATTATTATGTTTATATGCTTAAAAATGGCGCTGTTAAATGCGAGAATCCGTTTGATGATTTGAATAGTATTGATGATAAATTTTCGATATTTCAAACAACAGCCGATAGTCCCGAATCAGCAATAAGTGAATTTTTAGACAATTTAGAATTACCGCAGTTTATGCGTGATAAAATTTTTAAAATAGTGGGAGGATAAAATGAAGTTAGAAGATTACAAGCCGGAAATTGAGTTTATCGCGTGGGATAAACAAAACAAAGTTCTGCATAAGAATTTTGAATTTTTAACATCGGGAGACAAAGGTAATGATTGGATTGTTTTTAAATCTAACAAACAATCATTGTCAGCAACTGTTCATCCGTTTACGAACCCCTATTTTAGGCAACAATTTGAAATATTACCATACACAAACTACAAAGATGTTAATAATAATAAATTATATTGGGGCGATATTTTAGTTGATAATAACCAAAACTATTATATGATTATTTATCACGAAAAATTACAATTTATAGCGATTGATTTAAAATATAAATTTAATGTAGATAACACAAACTATAAAATGTTGTATGCTGAAATATATTATAAACGCATCGGGTCAATCTACGAACTACCGGCAATTCAAAAACAATTTAATATTGAGGTGTAGAATGGGATATAATTCTTTTGAAAAATGGACGCAAACCAGAGAAGCAACCAATGAAATACCTGCAAATTACGGTAAGGCTCTAAAGATACCCTATGCCAAAGGTGGATTTATTCTAGATGAAAAAGGAAACAAGCAACAAGCTAACGAGCTTGAAACAGATTTTACTCATGAACAACTAGATAGCTTGCGCAAAAATCTTCACAATGTTTTGTGGGGAGGTGGCGGAACAGATGATAATGATATTTTCGCTTCATTGGTGAACTTAATTTTGGCAAAAATTCAAGACGAAAGCGAAAAACAAAAAGGCGAAATTTATGACTTTCAGGTTTTCTATTACAAGGATGGAGAGAATGCAGAATCTAATGAAGAACTCTTTGAACGCATAAATAATCTTTATCGAAGGGCATTAAAGCAAAGATTAAATATCTTAGATGAAGATAAACTAAAAAGATCATTTGTTGTTGATACTAATAAATTTTTTCTTGCAAAACTTCGTTATACAGTATCAGAGCTTGAACGCTACTCATTTGTTGATGGCAAAAACAGCTTTGACGGCAAAGATATTTTGGGCGATTTTTTTGAGGGAATTATCAGAGAAGGTTTTAAGCAAACCAAGGGGCAGTTTTTTACTCACCTTAATATCGTTCGTTTTATTTTGTGGGGACTCCAGCTTGATAAACTTGCTATAGAGCGTATAAATAGAGATTTAGAAATACCATATCTTATTGATCCCAGCGCAGGTAGCGGCACATTTCTTATAGAATACATGAAGTTTATAACCAACAATATAAAAAGAAGATTTAAAAATAGACTAGCAGAGAATCGCGATGTAGAGGATATGCCGGATCATCGCGAAAACAAATGGGCGCAACAGTTTATCTACGGCATAGAGATAAACTTTAACCTTAGCACGGGCACTAAAGTAAATATGATTTTGCATGGCGATAGCTCAACGAATATTTTTGTAAAAGATGGATTGTTGCCCTTTAAGTTTTACGACAAAGAAACTGCCCCGAACTTTTTAAAGCAATATGAAACAGATAAACTTTATTACGACAAAGAGGTAAACAAGCAGTTTGATATAGTTATCAG